>WFND01000141.1 GCA_015484575.1 Helicobacteraceae bacterium | reverse complement strand
TCATTGCACACAAGGCACATTCATTAAAAATTAACACCACCAATAAGGTGGCTTATAATTTTTACTAAACGTCCCTTATATACAAGCATAGGCGAATTTTAGAAATCTCTATTGCATAATTTGGGTTAAAGTCGTTTATGAAATTCACCCATAAGCGTGCAACCTATAATTAAGGACATATTCATAAATATAGGGTAGAATTTAAAAACTTATTTAAGTAAGGGAGCATAAGGAACTTTATGACCAATGTATTAGTTGCATTTATAGCTATAATTTTAGATAGGATTTTTGGAGAATTTCCTTTTGTAAAACATCCTGTTGTGGTTATTGGAGAGTTAATTAGCTCTTTTGAAGAGTATTTTTATAAACAGACGTCCGTTTTTAAAGGTCTTTTGCTTGTCTGCTGTGTTATAGCTGTTATAAGTGTTTTTGCATTTTCTATCAGCTTTTATCTTGGTCAGTTCAATATAATAGTAAACACATTTTTCTCTTCAATCATAGCTTCATTTTTTATAGCTCACAATATGCTCTATAACTCTGTAAAGAATATTTTACATGTAAAAGATATAGAAGATAAAAAAGAGTCTATCTCAAAACTTGTTAGTCGTGATGTAGATAAGATGAGTGAGAGTGATATATATAAGGCTTCTATCGAAACATATGCGGAAAATCTTAGTGATGGTGTTATAGCACCGATATTTTATCTTCTTCTTTTTGGACTTCCGGGAATAATAATCTATAAAACAATTAACACAATGGACTCAATGATAGGTTATAGAAGCGATAAGTACGAAAAATTTGGAAAAGCTGCGGCAAAGCTTGATGACATAGCCAACTACATACCATCAAGAATAACCGCAACACTAATCATGCTTCTTGCAAAAAGTAAAAGAGTGTTTTCGTTTTATTCAATGGGCAGATACCACGCAAGTCCAAATGCCGGACATCCCATAACAGCTATGGCATTAGCCTTACATGTAAGGCTTGGCGGAGATACGTATTATGATGGAAAATTAAGAAAAAAAGCCTATTTTGGTGTAGGTGACAGCAATATAAAAGCTCAAAATGTAAGAGAGGCTCTATCTTTTAGAAATAAGATAGATATAAGTCTGCTTTTATTGCTAATCTTGATTTTTATAATCATAAAGCTTATTCATGAAACTATATAATCTTTTAGATAATACCCAAAGCACTATGCTAGAGGGGGAAGCCGATTTTTTATTGGCGGCTTCAGTTACGTTTACATGTAAGATAGAGCATATAACTCAAGCAGGAATACCCGGAAAAATTCCTCTTACTCCTACTCTTGATGCAGAGTTTTTATCTACCGGTAAAGTCTTTTCTCTTGAAGATATAGCAGAAACTGCTTCTGGAATACCCACTCCGGGACTACTTACAAGAGCAGTCCATCTGTTAAGCCCATTTTCATATATCGGTATCTTGGATTTGGGTCTTGAAGTTAAACCGCAAGAGTGTGAGCTTTATGATTTTGATATTAAAGCATCTGCTAGTATCGCTGATTTTGACTCTTTTGATGCAAAAAGTGTTTTTGATAAAGGTCGTGCTTTTGGTAGAACTTACAGATTAAGAGGCGATTATCTTATCTTAGCAGAGAGTACCCCCGCAGGAACAACTACAGCCGAAGCATCTATAAAAGCTCTAGGGTTTAAGACAGACACACTCTTTGCTTCATCTTTTAAAAATCCTCCACTACAGATAAAAAAAGCCACCATACAAGCCTCTTTGGCGAAGTTAAACAGCTCTATGAGCAGCTTTGAGAAACTTGGACATACAAGTGATAATATGTTGATGTTCGTTGCAGGTTTTACTCTTGAAGCATCAAGACGCTTTAGAGTTGTTCTTGGTGGAGGAACACAGATGGCAGCAGCTCTTCTCATAGCCGATACTATAGCACAAAAACAGCAGATACATTTTGATTATAGAAATATTTACCTTGCCACAACCTCATGGATAGCAAAAGACGGCTCTTCAAATATCTCCAAGTTGTTAAATCAGTTGAGTTTTCGAGTAAAAGCACAATATAGTGATTTTAGTTACAAAGACGCACAGGTTTCCGTTTTAAAACTTTATGATGAGGGAGAGGCAAAAGAGGGTGTCGGTGCAGGAGCTGCTTTAGCTTTTGGAGCTTCAAAAAATCTAACCCAAAAAGAGATTACCGACAAAGTTCAAGAGCTTATGGGAATTTCGTGAAAACACTCTTTATAGGCGGCATTAAAAGTGGAAAATCAAAATTGGCAGAAGAGTATATCTTAAAATCCACAACTCTTTTACCGGTCTATCTAGCTACAAGCGAAGCGATAGATAAACAGATGCAAGAGAAGATAGATAGACATCAACTTCAAAGAAGTGAGCGTTTTTTAACTATTGAAGAGCCGTTAAATATCATTCAAGTTATTGCACCTGTTCCTACTCCCATTCTATTGGAGTGCGTTAGTATGTGGATAAACAATATGCTTCATTACGGTTTTAAATCTGAAGATATTTACGAACAGATAGAGAAAATTATGGATTTGGATAAAGAGATAGTGTTTGTGCAAAATGATGTAAGCTCAACTCTCGTATCTACAAACAGATTAGCAAGAGAATTTACAGATATAAATGGAGTAGTCTCACAGATGATAGCCTCCGGATGTAAAGAGGTCTATCATACCGTTGCGGGGATAGCTATAAAGATAAAATAGTGTCTCTATTTTAGTCTGCCGTTTTTATTTGTCTTAACTATATAGACATCCTTGTCTCTGGTTCTATCATCTGAAGTCTCACCCACCACAATGTATCCATCATCTGTTTTGGCGATGTCATATCCTGCATCATCTTGTTTTTTACCATAAGTTCTCTCCCACAGGAGTCTGCCGTTTTTGCTGATTTTCAGCATATATAGATCTGAACGATAGTTTTCACCATAGCTTTCGGTTTTTCCTACAATAACGTAGCCGTCTCTATCTTCAACTATACTGTAACCGACATCATCACGACTTCCGCCGTAAGCTTTTTGCCAGATACGATTGCCGTTTTTATTCATTTTTACAACATAAACATCACTATATCTACGCCCAAAACTATCAGTTGAACCTACTAGAACATAACCGTCAGAGACTTCTATAATATCATAAGCTATATCATCATCTTTTCCGCCAAAGGCTCTTGAAAACAGACGTTTACCGTTTTCATTGAATTTTACTATATAAGCATCTATATCTCCATGACCGAAACTCTCTGTACTTCCAGCTATTATGTAGTCATGATTTGTACGGATAATTGCATTTGCCATGTCTTCATCATCTCCGCCATAGCGACGATTTCCTATAACTTGACCATTTTTGTCAGTACTTAAGATATATGCATCTATCTCCTCGTTAAAAAGTTTTGGATGACGCTCAATAGCAGCAATCATAAACCCGTCAGCACTTTTAACAAGATCATTTCCTCTATAATAGTCATACTTTCGAGAGTAAAATGCACGTTCCCAGATAAATTTCCCATCTTTTGAAATCTTCACAAGATAGACACTTTTTCTATCATTTCCCAATTTGTCAGAAGAGCCTACGATAACAAAACCGTCTTTGGTTTTTACAACCGCATTGCCCTCATCATCTTCTTTTGTTCCAAAGTGTTTAGACCAAACTTTCTTACCCATCTTGTCTATCTTGATAGCATAGATGTTAAAAAAACGGTTTTTTGTAAAACTTCTGCTCTGTCCTACAATCAAATAACCGTCATTTAAAACTATAACAGATTTGGCAATATCAGTCTCTCGACCGCCTATCTGTTTTTCAAATGTGACAGCAGGGATGTATTGCTGAGCAAACGCCGTAGTAAAAGTCAGTGTTAATATCGAAACTAGCAATAAAGCACCATAAGTTTTTTTCATATCAATTCCTTATGTTGTAACTTATAAGTCATAATTATACACTATGCTCCGCCTATTATTGGAAAAATTTATAGTTTGTTGAATTTAGTTTCGCTTTTAGTATCACATTGAAACATTTTTGATAAAATAGCGACAATGAAAAAGATATTCAAAGGTTTTGCATTAGCCGTAAATATGCTTAGTATTTTGCCATTTTTTAAAGTTCACGATTTTTATAAAGGTATAAACGGCTACAGCGTGATGTTCTATCCTCTTGTGGGATATATTATAGGTCTTATTTTAATACTCTCTCACACATTTTTAATAACTCTCTTTCCAGCCTTACATGTAAGCGTTATGATTTTAGCTATATGGGTGCTTGTTACAGGAGCTTTACATATAGATGGTTTTAGCGATAGTGTAGATGGTCTGTTTGTAGATAAGAGGCACTCTTTTAGTGTGATGAAAGATCCAAACGTCGGTGCTATGGGTATGGTGTTTACGGTAATTATGCTTCTTTTAAAAGCTTCAGCTCTTTTGCATGTAAACTCATGGTTAGAGATACCCATAATCTTAATGTTAGCTCGTTATAACGCTGTGTTAGCGATATATTTTTATCCATATCTCTCAAAAAACGGCATGGGTGCTTTGGCAAAAGAGGAGTTCAACTCTTTTGAGTTTATGCTCTCTAGTGTTCTTGTTATAACGGCTGTCATCTTAATACATAAAGCTTGGGTTTTACTTCTGTTTTCACTAGCTCTCTTTTTTATCTTAAAACGCTTTTTTATGAATAGATATGGCGGTTTCAATGGTGATATTTACGGTTTTATTATAGAACTAACAGAGCTTGTACTCTTACATGTAAGTATTGTTAAATTATGAATATCACATTGGTACGTCACGGTGAAGTTGATAACAGATATTTAGGTGCATACAACGGACATAACAACATAGCTCTATCGGCAAAAGGTCATCAACAGGCTAGAGAGTTAACGGAAAAATTTGCAAATGAGAACTTTGATGCTTATATATGTTCAGATCTTTTAAGAGCAAAACAGAGCATACGACCCCTGCTAAAAAGTAAAAAAGCCAAAGCCATATACACAAAAAAACTTCGAGAAAAATCTTGGGGCAGACATGAGGGTCTAAGATATGAGCAGATTGTAGCTCTTGAGGGGTGTGAATATGAAGATTTTAATCAGTGGTTGGCTCTGCTTGATGGAGAAGATTATTTTGTATTTATAGAGCGTGTAGAGAGATATTTTCTTAAAGAGTTAGCACTTTGTGATTATGAAAATGTATTTATTATGACTCATTCGGGAGTTATAAAAACTATGATACACTTAATTGATGAGATACCTCTGCAGGAGGCTTTCTCACTAAATATACCTTATATGTCATTTAAGAAATTATCAATTTAAGAGATGAATTGTGAAGTTTTTGCTAATAGCATTATTTTGCAAGAAGTCTAATTTTTTAATGCACAAAACAGAGTATCCATATCAATATGCTCATCTATATGTTTACAAAATTTAGAGATACTCTTTTCTTTATATTTTAAAAAATTATAGCCTCTGTATTTTGGGTATATCTTGGTAAATATCTTTTTGCGAAACTCATCACTGTCAAAAAGTCCGTGAACAAAAGTACCGTAGAGATTGCCTTTTTTTATAGCTATCTTTTCTGCTCTTGCGTTGTGAATTTCGTAGCCTGAAACACTACACCCAAAAAGTCTGTACTCCCCTTTTTTAACAACTTTTCTCTTTTTAAAGATTATATCGCCTTTAAACAGAGCAAAACCTTTTGTGTGCTTGTGTGATGACTCGATATTTTTAGTGTCTATGATTTTTTCAAACATCATTTCATAACCACCGCAAATTCCTACAATAGGCACTTTTGCACACTTTAGCATTTTACTAAAGCCCTGTTTTTTTAACCAGACAATATCATCGACAACACGCTTAGAACCGGGTACTATAATCAAGTCACACATCTTTGCCTCTTGAGTGTTTGACACAAAAGAGAGAGCCACTTCTTTATCTGCTATGAGTGGTTCAAAGTCTGTAAAATTACTGATATGAGGAAGCTTGATGAGTGCAACTCTTATCTTTGCTTTTGATATATCTTGTGTATAGTTCATCATAGATTGTGCATCTTCAAAGCCGAGATTTAACGCCCTGTATGGCACAACGCCAAGCACCTTTATCTTAAAGTGCTGTTGGATTATCTCAACTCCTTTATTAAAGAGTCTAATATCTCCTCTAAATTTGTTGATTATCACGCCGATAACATTTCTTCTTAAAGTTCTTGGAAGCAGTTTGTAAACACCATAAATAGAAGCAAATACCCCACCTCTTTCAATATCTGCTACTAAAATGATTTTTGTGTTAAAAGTTTTGGCTATGTAGATATTTGATAAATCTTTTCTCATTAGATTAAGCTCGACTGGACTTCCCGCACCTTCTGCAACGATACACTCATACTCTTTTTTTAATGCTAAAAAGGCTTTTTTAACCTCTGGTTGAAGTTTTTTTATATCACGATAATACTCCGATACACCCTTTTCTGCTACGCTTTTGCCATTTAAAATAAGATGAGCTCTGTTTTTTGCACCAGATTTCAGTAAGATAGGGTTCATAAGAGCAGACGGTTCGATTTTTATCGCTTGTGCAGCAAAAAATTGAGGTTGTGCTATCTCTTCTGCCGTATCGCATACTTGTGAATTATTGGAGACGTTTTGTGCTTTAAATGGAGCAACTTTCACACCTCTTTTATGAAGCAGGTATGTGATTGCAAAGGCTAGTGTCGATTTTCCCGCATCGCTACTGGTTCCAAAGACACTAAGAGAGTTCATTTAAGTACCTTTTTAAAATTTTATGAGATTTTTTATCTTTTACGGCAAATCTTAGATGTTTTTTATCTAAAAAGTCGAAATTTTTACATTTTCTAATTAGTATCTTTCTCTTTAACATCTGCTTGTATATATCTGGTGCTTTGTCTGATTTTACCATAAAAAAGTTTGTTTGAGAAGGGTATATTTTACTAAAAAGCTTACTCTTTTTTAAGATAGCATATAGCTCTTTCTTATGCTTTACATGTAAGGCTCTGCTTCTGGTTTCAAATACTTTATCGGCTACTCTTTTTTGCAAAAATTTCACATCAAAAGATGATAAACTCCAGTGAATATTTGGAAGTTTTTTAATATTTTTAGAGTGCGAAAAAACAGCTCCTATTCTAACACCGGCTGATGAGTGAAATTTTGAGAAAGATTGAAGTATGTATAGCTTTTTAAAACTTTTTATACGCCATCTTTGAGATTTTAAATCTTCAAACTCCAAAAAAGATTCATCTAAAATAACGGTACAATCTCTCTGTTTCCAGATTTTAAACAGTTTTTTTAGAGAGTAGTACCTGCCATCAGGCGTGGCGGGATTTACAAATACAACTATAGAACCTTTGGGAGGTTCTTTATAGATATTTTTATAGCGGTCTATTTTAAATATGGTTTTTAAAGACTCTTTCGCCGCTTGTTCATACTCGCTATACAGTGGAGCATATAAGCTTACATGTAAAGATTTCAAAGAGCTTAACAGTGCATATATTGCTGAGGTAGCACCGTTATAAAGAGCTATATTTTTTGGATTTATTCGGTATTTTTTAGCGATACTCTTTTTTAAAGTAATGTATGAGCTGTCAGCATATTTTGCTATCATATTTTTATCTATCTTTATGTCTATCTTGGGATGATACAAGTTGATATTTGATGAAAAATCAATTATATCTTCGCTCTTACATGTAAGACTTTTAGCAACCTTGTATATATCTCCGCCATGTTTCATAATAACTCTTTTTGAATTTTTTTATTTGTATATACTCTTTTTAGGGTATAAAAATATTTTGCCATATCCATAGCGTATAAGAGAGCTTTTTTGGTGCATTTTTTTGGTGCATGTTGATTATATACTTTTAAAAACAGTTCGATTTTATAGCGATGATGCTTTTTGATTTCAAAACCGACTAAAAGAACAGCCATATCAAAACAGAAATCACCATTACCAGAGTCTATAAAGTCAAAAACAGCCACTTTTTGACCATTAAATAGAGTATTGTCTTTAAAAATATCTCCATGTATTATGCCGTCATTTTTCACTTTATACTCTTTTATGGGAGATAATTTTTTGTAGTAAAAGTAGAAGTGTGATTTTACATATGAGAGCAATTTATCGATTTCATCTGCATCAATCACTTCATCTAAGCCTCTTTTTTTAACGCTATAAGAGTGAAACATAGATAAAAATCTTGCAAGGGAGCTTATGTGATATGAACATATATGCGTAGGCTTCTCCCCTTTTAATCTTCTGTATAGATACCAACCCTCTTTTTGTGCAATATATTTTGATACATTAAGTCCTAATCGGTTTAAATCAGCCAGTAGATTTATATCAAAATCTATCTTCTCATCTATATCACGCTCATATTTTTTAATAATATAATTTTTACTAATATATGTTGTATCCATGATACCGTATTTTGTTGCATATATAGAGCCGATATCGTAATGTGTAAATAGAGATTTTGCCTCTTTACATGTAAGCACGGTTTTTATGCCCATTTATACTCTGCTACTTATGGTCTGTTCTGATTTTACATTTAATGTGGTGTTCGAGAGAGGATTTGAACCTCCGGCCACTACGATGTCAACGTAGTGCTCTACCCCTGAGCTACCCGAACATATCTGATGAAGAGTGAAATTGTAATCAAAACTTGCACAATTTTTGCTTAAGTGCATCTGCCTTACTCCAGACACCGACATCTCCTGTTAAAAGTTTTCTATATCTATCTTTTTGCGGGTAATTTTTTAGTGCTTATTTTTATTGCTTTTGATGTTTTATCTATCTTCCCTCCGCCTGTTAAGATAGCTATTAACTCATTTTTACTATTGTAAATACCTGCTCCGTAGATAGCTTTGTCAGCTTGAACATTTACCAAGATAGTATTTTTATCATTTTTTGACACTATGCTTTTAAGCAGAAGATTGTCATAACTTAAGAGATATATCTCCTCTCCTAGTTGTGTTTTTGTAGCTGTTTTAGCATACTCAATATCTTCGGCATCTATATGAAGATGAAGCAGGTCGTTTTTATCAGATGATTTTTCTACTTTTGGCACAAACTTATGAGCATTGTAGTCAATAGCAGTAATACTTTTAAAAGAGTCGATATATGCACTCACAAGTTCACCCTTATCACTTATAGCTACTGCCGTAGTATAGACAATAGTGTCATCTTGTTTTAAGATTTTTAAAGTGTAGGTAGCCAAAAGTGCCTGTTTTACGTTAAAGCTGTGAAATGAGCAAGATATATTTGATGTCAGCTCTTTAAGTTTTTTTGTTGCTTTCTCATAATACGCTTTAGCTTTAGCTCTATTTTTCTCAGAGTCTATACTTTTTATATACTCTTTAGTGTTATAGATTATCTTCTCACTATTTATATTGCTCCAGCGTCCGCTGATACTCTCATTGGTATCGGATGCATAAACACCTGCGATAAGTAAAAATATAATTATTAACTTTCTCATTGTAATACTCCTGCATATTTTTCTTAGTATTATAGCTTATGAGCTTGAGTCATTGTCAAGTTGTGAAAACCATCTCTTCATCTTACCCTCATATCCTATATCTTTTAGTCTCACAAATTTAAGCTCTCTGCTCAAGTATCTCTGCTTTACCCAACCACCGTAATCGTGAGGATATTTATAATCTCGATTGTGTTGTTTTATACTCTCTGGAATCTCTAGTATCTCTCCGTCTTGGATAGCTTTTTGAGCCTCATTTATAGCTATATATGCACTATTTGATTTTGGTGAACCGCTTAGATATATGATAGTTTGAGATAAAATTATTCTAGCTTCAGGATAGCCTATGCGACTTACCGCACTCATACATGATGTTGCCAATGTCAGGGCTTGAGGATTTGCATTTCCTATATCTTCACTTGCTAAGATAACTAAACGTCTTGCTATGAATTCAGGAGGTTCACCACCTTGTATAAGTCTTGCTAGATAATATACGGCAGCATCGGCATCGCTTCCTCTGACACTTTTTATCATGGCACTTGCCAAATCATAATGAACACCGGCTTCAGATGAGCCGTTAGTTAATGCTGTTGGACGTAACTGTTTTAATATATCAAGGCTTACATGTAAAGAGATATGTGAAGCAGATTCTAAAAGCTTTAACATAGCTCTAGCATCACCACCGCTTCCATATATAAGATACTCTTGTGCATCTTCATCAATGTGTAGTGAAGCCTCTTTACATGTAAGTGATAACAGCTCTCTTAATGCGTTAGTATTTATACTCTTTAATTCAAAGAGTAAAGAGCGTGAACGCATCGCAGCTGTCAGGGAAAAGTAGGGATTTTCAGTAGAAGCACCTATAACTAACACAGAGTTATTTTCCATAACAGGCAGTAGGACCTCTTGCTGATTTTTTGCCAATCTATGAACCTCATCTATAAAGATAATAGGCTTCTCAAGAGTGTTTGTGTATCGTTCAAATATTTTGCGTAACTGTTCTATCTTTAGTGATGTTGCATTAAACTCATAAAAAGGAAGAGACATAACATCTGCTATAACTCTAGCTATTGTTGTTTTACCGCTGCCGGGAGGTCCATAAAAAAAGGAGTGTGGTAACTCTCTCTTTTGACAAAGAGTGCGAAGAGCAGATGAAGAAGATGTGAGATGCTCTTGACCTAGTATTGCATCAAAACTTTTAGGACGCAAAAGGTAGGTAAAGTCTGCCAAACTCTCTAGCCTTCTATAACTTTTATAATAACTTCTCTCTCTTGACGTGGACCATCAAACTCACCAAAGAAAAGACCTTGCCACTCTCCAAGAATAGGGCGACCGTCAACTACAATCATTGTTACAGAACAGCCCATTCGTGAACTTTTAAGATGAGCTGCTGCATTTCCGCCTGTGTGAAGATACTGTGTATCACTAGAAGCTATCAAAGATAGAGCATTAAGCAGATCTCGTCTTAGGGCAGGGTCTCTGTTTTCAAAAAGAAATACGCTAGATGTTGTGTGTGGAGTAAATACCACACAAATCCCATTTTTTACACCGCTTTGTATAACAAATTCACTCACCTCTTTGCTTATATCCATCAACTGAGTTTTATGACTAGTTGGAAATTTCATTGTTTTCATTTAATCCCCTCTTGTTTTAAAAATGAACGTAATTTTGTATATTCGTTTCGCTCTAAATAGCGTGTCTTTCCCGTTGGAAGATTATTTAGCTCTATGCCTCCGAAACTAAGACGTTTCAAATCAACCACATCAGCTCCAAAGTGAGCGAAAAAACGACGAATTTCACGATTGTGTCCCTCTCCTATGGCTATCTTTAAGATAGAGTAGTCAGTTCTGTTTTTCTGTATCTTATAGGCGTAAAAAGGAGCAAAATTCATACCGACAACATCACTTTCACTATGCCCTCCCGCGGTTGCATCATCTAGTTTTAGACCATTTTGCATAGCGGCTTCCATCGCTTCACTGATAAGACCTTTTATCTTGACTTTGTAGATACGCTCCAAGCCGGAGGTCATCAAAGCGGTTGCGATACGTGAAGCATCTGTCATAATCAAAAGCCCTTCCGTCGCATAATCTAAACGCCCGACAGGGATAAAATGTCTAAATTTTTTATCTAAAGTGTCATAGATTATCTTACGTCCCTTAGGGTCACTTTTTGTAACAAGTTCTCCTTTTGGTTTATTATATACTATAACTGTATATTTTTCAGTTGTAGCTACATGCTTTCCGCTTACCCAGACATCAACTCTCATCTCATCTACTTGCGTAGCCGGATTTGTCTCTACCTCGCCATTGACTTTTACATAACCATCTTGTATAACTTTATCAGCCTCACGGCGTGAATATGTTGAATAGTGGGCTATAAATTTGTTTAATCTCATCATTTTATACCTGCTTCTACAAGGTCATGTAGATGAAGCACACCCTGAATTTTTTTATCTTTGTCTGTTATTATAAGAAGTTGAATCTTATAATTTTCTATCATAACAAGGGCATCACTTGCTAAAATATTCTCATCTTCCAAAGTTTTTGGACTGTGTGTGGCGTATCTCATAACTGAGTGTTCTAGCGAAAAATCTCTCTGCATTATACCACGGCGAATGTCTCCATCACTTACAAGGGCGACAAGTCTCTCTTTGTCATCTACAATTAAAACAGTACCGAGTCTGCCTTCGCTTATTTTTACTATAGCCTCTTTTAGTGTGCTGTCTTGTTTTACTATGGGAAGAGAATCTCTTCTCATTAAGTCTTGAACTTTAACAAACAGCTGTCTTCCTAAAGTGCCACCGGGATGATATGAGGCAAAATCCTCTTTTGCAAAATCTCTTGCTTTCATAAGACAGACCGCCAAGGCATCACCGAGTGCCAACGTTAATGTAGTAGAGCTAGTTGGAGCAATATCCAAAGGACAAGCCTCACGCTTTACATGTAAAGGTATAAGCAGATCGCTAAATTTTCCCAAAGTGGAGTTTTTCTCACGAGTCATACCGACAAGAGGGATGTCAAAACGCTTTATATGCGGCAATATTTTACTAAGTTCTTCACTCTCACCGCTGTAGCTGATTGCCAAAACAACATCACCTGAACTTATCATGCCCAAATCTCCATGAAGTGCTTCTGTGGGATGAAGAAAGAAGCTAGGTGTTCCCGTTGAAGCAAAAGTGGCAGCCATTTTAGCCCCGATAAGACCAGATTTTCCGACACCGCTAATAATAAGCTTACCCTTACATGTAAGTATAATATCAACAGCTTTTTCAATCTCTTTGTTTATAAGTCTTGAAGCATCTAAGAGGGTATTTGCTTCTATGGTAAGTGTCTCTTGTGCTATTTTCTGGTAGTTGTTTTTCATGAATAAGATTATAGCTTAGCCATACTTTATAAGAGTTTTAAAGGTTTTATTGTATGATAAAAACATCGTATTTTAAAGGCTATGTTGTGAAGTTAGTGATTTTACCTATTTTATTGATTGCTTTTTTACTTAATGCTGATGAGGTTACATTGGATGATGATTTTCTAGCTTCTTTGGATGAAGTGAGTGATATAGCTTCAAAATCAAAATTAAATATAGATGATATGCCCGGTTTTGTAACTATCTTGCAAGGCAAGAAACTTGAACTTTTGGGTGTGGAAAATATATATGAAGCTCTCTCTTTAGTTCCGGGTGTTGAACTATCTATGGAAGCATCAGGAGCAAAGCAGGTTATTTTTCGTGGTGTTAAAGAGAAAGGCAAAGTTAAGCTTCTGGTAGATGGAGTCGTTATAAACAACACTTATCGAGGCTCTATGTACTATTATCTTGATTTTCCTATAGAGATGGTGGAGAGGATAGAAGTTATTCGTGGACCCGGGTCTGTGTTGTACGGCTCTAATGCCATTAGCGGTGTTATAAGCATCATCACTAAAAATTCAAAAAAAGAGAGTGCTAATCGTATTTTTGCTACCGCTTCAACTGCTACTAGATATATGGGAGGCGCTCAAGCCTCTTATAATTTAGATGAAAAAACCAATCTAAAAATTGATGGCTATTATCAAAAAAATGATATACACGTAGATGCCGGAGCTGATAAGGCAGGAGTAGAATCTGATAGTGATGAGGATTTAAAAGACTATTCAATAGGAATAAATTTAAATATAGACAAGATGAAACTTTTGGCACGTTATAAACACTCGCAAAATGGTGTGGCTTTTGGTTTGGGAAACTATGCTGTACCTGAAAACGATGAAGGTTTTATAAATATTAATGCTTTTGCACAGGTGGCTTATGAAGACAGTATCAATGCAGATATAAACTATAAAGCTACTTTAGGTGTCGGTACATATAATCAAAAAGTAGATACACGTTTTTTAAAGCATCCTGTAAATGGTGATGTTATTTATGACGGTGATTATAAAGAGAGTAATTATTACGGAGAGTTTTTGCTAAACAGCAACACATTTAAAAATAATACTCTTACTATAGGAAGTCGTTATGAGTATGCAAATTCACAAAAAACGACTTTAAGCACATATTTTAAAGAGAGCGGGGATACTTTTATTCCGGTTGAAGATATTATAAAACCTGATAGAAGTAGAAATATATTTTCACTATATATTGATGATAGTATCTCTCTGTCTGAAGATATTGATCTTATAGCCGGTTTGAGATGGGATAACTATTCGGATTTCGGTGATGCTTTTACTCCTCGTTTAGGTCTTATTTGGCGTACAGATAGCAACTTGAATTTAAAGATGTTATACTCTAGGTCGTTTCGTGCTCCATCATGGATAGAGCTTTATGCAACTGTTCCAAACATCTCAATAGGAAATCCACAACTTGATGCAGAGATAGCTGATACGGTTGAACTAGGAGCCGTCTATCGCCCATCATCGGAAAATACTATACGTTTCAATATCTATGCAACACAGATAGATAACTTGATTGTTAGAGAGTCCGGCATATATCAACAACATGGTAAAGATAAATACTTTGGAGGTGAAGCTGAATGGTTGGCTGCTTTAAACAGTAGCAGTGACTTAAAGATGGGTTTAAGTTATGTTGATGCTATAGATCAAGAAAATATCGCCTTGCCTGATATAGCAAACTTTTTAGCAAATATGACCTTTTTGTATGATTTTAATCTAGGAATAACAAGCGGAACAGTTATGAAGTATGTATCTTCACGTAAACGGATGGACGGAGATACTAGAGATGATCTTGATGGATATTTTTTGTTTGACCAGACATTTACATATCAGTATGATTCACTTAGTATAAGTGCAAGTGTAAAAAATATTTTTGATGAAAAGTACAAATATCCTGCAGTGGCAAATACATATAGTGATGATTATCCACGACTTGGAAGAAGTGGCTTGATTAGTGCGAAATGGGAGTTCTGATGAAATCTTTATTTATATATATATTACTATTTAATATCTCTTTAAATCTATATGCACATGATTTAAAAAGTGACCTGATGCGAATTCACGCCAATCTGATTCCAAAGATTATGATGATGGATTATGATTTTAAAAAATCTCTTGTTAATGATGCGGTGTCTATTGCCGTAGTATATGAAAATATACAACAAAAAAGTGACGCACAAGAGATAAAACGATACATAAAAGTTAAGTATCCAGATGGTTTTAATAAGCATAAAATCAATATAGAGTATATCTCTTATGACAATATTCAAAATGCGTCAAAACACTCTTTTTATTATATGCTTCCATCTTCAGAAAAAAATATAAGAGATGCTTTAAAAATAACAAACAGACAAAAAGCTCTCTCTTTTGCTTATGACAATAGAGATTTGCAGTATGGAGTTATGCTCTCAGTTAAAATTACCAATAAGGTTAAGCCCATGGTAAATATCAATGCTTTAAAAGCGACTGATATTGCAGTGCGTCCGATTTTGCTAAAAGTTGCTGAGATATATTTTCAACAATCACTTATAATGATAAGGATAAAAGATAAACTTTCACTCTATATCGTTTAAATTTTCCGGAGCAATTTTAACGGCATCGCTTCTTTTTTTAATTGTTATAAGTATGCTTACCACAAAGCTTACTATAAATCAGTATGAGAATATAATACATGATAAACTTGAATCGTTAGTCGATAACGTATCTTCGACTTTAAGTTTAAATATAAGTTTTGGTTTTGATAAAGCTATCAAAGAGACGACTCAAAATCTATATAAAAATAGTGATATTTTATATGTATGTGTTAAAAATAAAGAGAAAATAATACAGAAGTATTCTAGGGATAAGCTGACTTTTGATGAGTATAAATT
>WFND01000140.1 GCA_015484575.1 Helicobacteraceae bacterium | reverse complement strand
TATATAGATGTTAAAAATTTTCAAAATAAAAAACTAGGAATTGTTCTTTTAGCAAAACCGTTATCTATCGTAAATAGTGCAATTAATGGAGCTAAAAATTTAATATATATGGCACTTTTAGGAATTTTGGGTATGACTATTATTATAGGTTTTGTTGTACTCATTGCTATTAAAAAACTTGTTGTTACTCCGCTAAAAATATTTGAACACGCTTTAGATGACTTTTTTCTATTTTTACAAGGCAAAAAAGAGTACACCGAAAGTGTGATAATTGATACAGATGATGAATTTGGTAAAATGGCACACTCACTCCAAGACAATATCGCAGTTAGTGCCAGACTACATGAAGAGATACATGAACTTAACGCAAATTTAGAAGCAAAAGTTGAAGAAAAGACCAAAAAAGTTACAACTCTTTTGGATAATGCAGGACAAGGTTTCTTATCTTTTAGTTGTGATTTGCTTATTGATGATGAGTATTCAAAAGAGTGTATTAAGCTTTTAGGAGAAGATTTAGCTGGAAAATATATGCCGGATATTCTGTTTAAAACAGACGTTACAAAGCAGAAATTTTTTCAAAAAACCGTTTTGGAGGCTTGTAGGATTGACAGCACTTTAGTACAAAAATCGATACTGAGCCTCTTGCCAAATGAGCTTATCTTAAATAGACGAGCACTAAAACTAAACTATAAGATACTAGAAAACAAGAAACTCATGCTTATCATCACAAATATAACTGCTCAAAAAAAGCTTGAGAGAAAAGTTAAAAGAGAACAAGAAGTCTTAAAGATGGTAGTTGAAATCATTAGTGAAAGTGACTCTTTTTATGATGCTAAAGGCGACTATGAATATTTTATAAACAATTATAAAAATTATGTCAATCTCACGCAAACACCTCTTCACAACATGAGTGAAATTTATAGAAAAGTACATACCTTTAAAGGGGCTTTTTCGCAACTGTATATGGGAGAAATTGCTAAATTTTTGCATGCCTTAGAGAGCGAACTCTCTTTGATGCTTAAAAATAATACTCATAGCAATGAAGACCTTTTAGAGTTGCTAGATGCGACAGATTTTAAGAGTAATTTTAACAGTGAATTGGAGATAATCAGAACTGTCTTAGGTGATGAATTTTTAGATTCTCAAAATTATCTGAAAATTAACTGCTCTGAAATAAATACTTTGCAAAAGAGAATTCATGGACTGTTTAAAAAACAGAAGCTTGAGAGTGCCGAGTCCAAAGAGGTAATAGCACAAGTATCAAATCTCTCAAATCAAAAATTGATTAGTCTGCTTAAACCTTACACAAGTTTAGTACAGCAACTAGCAGTAAAACTAGAAAAAGAGGTAAATGAATTTGAAATCATAGGAGATAAAGAGGTTGTTGTCAATGAAAGATACAAACCCTTTATAAAATCACTTATACACATCTTTAGAAATAGTGTTGATCATGGTATAGAAGACCCAGAAACAAGACTTCTAAACAATAAGAATGAGATAGGAACAATAAGCTGTAGTTTCCAAGGAGATGATGATAAGATACAGATTATTATCTCAGATGATGGAGCAGGAATTGATAAAGATAAAGTGCTTAAAAAAGCTTTAAAAGAAAAGATACTAACACCTGATGAGGCAAATAAAATGAGTGATGATGAAATTTATGCTCTTGTATTTAGTGAACGACTCAGCACTAAAGAGAACGTATCGGAGATGTCTGGAAGGGGTATAGGCATGAATGCTGTTGCGGCTGAGGTCGATAAATTATCTGGTTTTATAGAGATAAAGTCACAAAAAAACAGAGGTACGACATTTATAATTAACCTACCAAAATTTAAATCCGTAGCACAATAGTTACTACAACTAATGATTATAATTAAATAGTTTGTAGTTAAAATATCTTTTAATAAAAATTTATCAAGTCAGGAAGATACTCCAAAGCCTATGTGAGTGAAGATATGTATCAAAGCGTTAAATCACTTTTAGCTGTAGTATTTCCAGTCTGGGTAATAATAAAATTATGGTATATTTTGAAGTGTCCATTATGACAATAGAAGTATGTGAAAGTTTACTGGGAGAAAGTTATGCATTCATCAATAGAGACAGAGATAATACTACTGTTTATGGTTATCATATCAGTTGCTATGAGTGTGAGGTATTTTAGTAATCTGCCATATACGATAGCACTTATTTTTACAGGGATAATTTTAAGTTTTTTTGATATATTTCCAGATATACACCTAACGCCGAACCTTATCTTTCATGTATTGCTTCCGCCTTTACTGTTTGAAGCTGCTTTTAATCTCAATGCACACGAGATGAAAGAAAATCTCAAACCTATTCTTGTTTATGCCGTCTTTGGAGTTGTTATTGCTGTATTTATTACAGGCTTTTTTCTGCAAAGCACTCTTTCAATCTTCTACCCAAATGAAACAATACCACTGATTGCAGCTTTACTTTTTGGTGCAGTTATATCTTCAACCGACCCAATTTCAGTTCTTGCAATTTTTAAACAGCTAGGAGTACCTAAAAGATTATCTTCCATAATAGAAGGCGAGAGTCTTCTTAATGATGGCGTATCTGTTGTTGTTTATGGGATAGTTTTATCGACGATAACTTCACATTCTGAATTTAATCTTACACATGGGATTAAAGAGTTTGCAATAGTCGCTTTTGGAGGGGTTGGTGTTGGAGCTGTTATAGGACTTACTTTTTCAAGAATAACAGCACTTGTTGATGACCATTTAATAGAGATAACGCTCACAACTGTTGTGACGTATCTCTCTTATCTGGTTGCTGAGCATTTTGAAGTATCTGGTGTAATCTCTGTAATTGCATCTGGCTTAATGGTTGGAAATTATGGAACAAAGATAGGTATGAGTCCAACAACTAGAGTCTCTGTAAAGGATTTTTGGGACTACATCGCATTTATTATAAATTCTGTTGTTTTTATTATTATAGGTTTGGAAGTTGGAATTGTAAATATTTTTTCAAATTTTCATTATATCGTTATTGCCATTATATCCGTACTGTTAGGTCGAAGTGTGGCCATTTTATTTTTAACTATGCTTTTAAACATGATAGATAAAAAGATAGACTTAAAATGGCAATCAATCTTTATTTGGGGTGGAGTCAGAGGTGCACTTGGTATGGCATTAGCACTTGCAATACCTATTGATTATGAGTATAGAAGTATTATTTTAACTATGAGTTTTGGTGTTGTTGGATTTTCTTTAATTGTGCAGGGTTTGTCCATAGGAAAACTTTTAAGGTTTTTTAATATTGGAGGAAGAGATAAAAATTTAGAAGAGTACGAACTTAAAAAAGGAAAACTTATATCGTTAAATGGTTCTTTGTCAGACTTAGAAAAGATGCGTAAAGAGGCACTTATTTCAGAACATGTTTATAAATTGCTACTAGAATACAATACAAAAGATATTGAAAATGCAAAAGCCTCCATAGAAAAGTTGGTTACAAATCCGGATGTAAAAGATTATGAGTTTAAAGCAGCACTTAAAAGATTATTGTTAAAACAAAAAGATGCCATACAGGAGTCTATGAAGCATGGAATTATATCCACATCTATTGGTGAAGAGTTAATTGCAAATATAAACAAAGAGATTTTAGGACACCTCTAAAGTTTTTAGAGGTGTCCTTTATTTATTCAATAGAGTTGTTGTATTTCTCATTATAATCTTATCTACTTTTGTATCTAGCTTTTTTTTGTGTAGTAATCTATCTAGTTTTGCTTCTGTTTTAGCATTTAAAGGTTGTTCTTCTTTTTCTGTTTTTATAGTCTGTTTTTTTTCAATAACTTTTTTTACAACCGTTTTTTGAGGTTTAAAAGTATAAAATGAGTAGAAAAAATAGATGCTAAATGAAAATATAAGTAACCATTTTAGAGAAAAAAGAGCTTGTATAAAAATAGAGATATTATCACTTTTGCTAAGTTCAAAAATATCACTATAAAAAAATGAAACTTCTACAATCGAGACAATTCCCAGTAAAACTACAAATATGGTATTGAAATACTTTCTAAATATAGTATATGTAAAAAGTGTACGATAAAGTGAGCGTAGCATTAAAAGATAGATATTCCAAAAAATGCCAATATACCCATGATACTCATACTTTTTATCTTATCTATGACTTTACGCTCTTCATCTGCTATAATGATTTCCAAATCATCTTCGCTAAAAGTGTTAATATCTTTTTGAGCTAAAATAATAGTAATTTTGGCATTTTCAATAGCTCGTTTTCTAATTTTAAGACGAACTTTTTCTTGAACTTTTTGTGGTAAACGTGTTATCTTTTCTATAAATTTAGATCTCATATACGTATTTTAGCAAAATTTATTACATGTAAGGTGAATTATCTTAAAAAATGTTCAGTTGTCACAAAACCGATAGTTGCAAAAATAACCGTTCCAAAAACATTTAATGCCATATTACTCAAAGCTAAAAATATACTGCCACCTTGTATAAGCAGAGCCGTTTCAATAGCAAAAGTAGAATATGTAGTTAAAGCACCAAGTATTCCTGTCGATAAAAATGACTTTACATGTAAAGAAAAAATATCACTATTCATAAAAAAAGCGACTAAAATCCCCATAATCAAAGAGCCTATAAGATTTACGCCCAATGTTCCAAAAGGCAGTTCATGTGGAACTCTGTGTGAAATGAGACCGTTTAAGTACGCACGAGACACTGCCCCTATAAATCCCCCGCTACCTATCGCTAGAACTGTTTGCCAACTCATCATCATATACCTTTTGCATTGAAATTCTTAAATTCTTGTACCAATCTTTATCTCTTTTATCGACATTAAAAGCATCCATAAAAACTGCCTTAACTCTTCCGGGATTGTACTGTTTTGTTTTAGAGTTGTATGAATGTGCAGTATTTATCAATACTAGAGGCTGTACACGTAGTGAATACTTGTTTGCCAACATTTGAGCACCGGCCTTAAACGGAAGCATCTTTTTACCGCTTGAACGAGTTCCTTCTGGAAATATCGTAATAACACGTCCATCATCAAGTCTCTCTTTCGCATCTTTTAGTAGTTTTACCAAGGCACTTTTATTATCTCTTTCAACGGCAATATCTTTTGGTAATTTCAACATCAAGCCAAAAAAAGGAACATCAAAAAGCTCTTTTTTTGCAACCCAAGCAAGATCTCTCATCGTGATAGTCTCCATAACACCTATATCCACATCACTTTGATGATTTAAAACTAACATCTGTACATCAGGATCCATTTTCCCTTTAACTTTTACAGGGATGAATATAAGCAATCTAATAAACCATGCACCTATTTTCTGTGCGTATGGTCTAGGAAAAAATGGAAATATTATAATCATAAATGCCATACTTAAAAATATCATTATAGTTGCATAGTAAAATTTAACGAGAGCAAAGGTTTTCATTTTTTATCCATCCTATTTTATTATTTTGCAGTTTAACTTTGATATAGCCATCAACACTTCCCTCTATTTCAAAGATTTTCTTCTTATCTGTTACCTCAAAGATAGTTCCATTTTTCATAGGAAGCAGATAGATGGAGCTACCTTTTTTTACACAAGCATTTTGAATAGGAACAGAGATATACATCGCATATATAGCAGCTAAAACAGCTATAAATAGGTACATGTAACGTTTACGTAAGATATATAGTATTAGCGCTATAAAAACAGTTGCGATAGCAATATAGAGCTTGATTTGCGTATGCCTGTGATCTGTTGGAGTCAGATTACTCTGTGTGGATACGGAATCATCATCTATAATAATAGGCATAATGACTTTTTTAAATTTTTTAGTAGGAAGATGAAAATATGAGAACTCTAACTGCTCAATATCTTTTGGTATGATTATATAATATGTCATGCTTGAGTGTTTAATATCAGATGTATTTGATTCAAATCCCTGTACATAATCTCCTAAATGAAAATTCTCCAAATTACAGTAGTCGGCTTCTGCACTAAAAATAGCTATATTTTCTCTATCGTTGTATCGGTTTGTCTTATATTGGGTTAAGTAAAAATCATTTGCTATAACATTTGCAAAATCTCGTGAAGGATTAAGTTTAACAACATTTATATATTTGCCTTTTAAAAAAACCAAGTCATCTTTTACATATTTGCTATAAACTAGTGAGATAGTTATATCAGGAGTTTTTACTATCTCGCCTGTACTTGCAAAATAGAAGGTGTGATAAAAATAGTGCTGTTTTTTCTGTGTGATAGGTTTCTCATTTAAGAGTTTTACACCTAAAGAGTCATGAAATGTATATTCTATCTCATCAAACTCTTCTTGGGTAGATAGTGTTTTTATTGTGATGGGAAAAATTTGACCATTGAAGATATGTTTGGGAATATAGTCGTAGCTGCTGTATAAAACATGCTGAGAAACTATCGGAGTATCACTCTCATCAAACCTATCATCTGCACTTAAAGATAGTATAAGTGCAAAGATTAAGATAAATATACGCATTATTTACCCAAAAAACCCTCTAACATCCTGTAGCCGTCATCTGAACCTAAAACTTCTTCCATAGCACGTTCCGGGTGTGGCATAAGACCAAAAACATTCTTCTGTTTATTGCATATTCCAGCTATAGAATCAACAGAGCCGTTTGGGTTGGAAATATCTCCATTTTCATCACAATATTGTAGAAGTACCTGTTCATTTTCATATAGCTTCTTTAAGCTCTCATCATCTATATAGAAATTACCGTCATGGTGTGCAATAGGAATATTTACTATCTCATCTCTTCTCATTTTACTTAAAAAATCGTTGCTGTTTGAGACAACTTTTAAGTGATGATGTTTTGAGAGAAAATGTAGATGTTCATTTCTTTTTAAAGCACCCGGCAAAAGACGTGACTCTGTCAAAACTTGAAAACCGTTACAGATACCCAAAACTTTACCGCCATTTTCCGCATACTTGTTTACAGCACTCATGATAGGACTAAAACGAGCTATAGCACCACTACGAAGATAGTCTCCGTAACTGAAGCCACCTGCTATAACCAATAGATCCGTATTTTTATCAAAAATTTCATCTTTATGCCAAATCAATTTGGTTTTACAACCCAACTTTTCAAAAGCATACTGAGTATCATAATCACAGTTTGTGCCGGGAAATTGAACAATACCGACTTTCATATCTTTCATGATATTAACTCTATATCATAATCTTCAATAACAGTATTTGCCAAAAGGGATTCGCACATCTGCTCAACCTCTTCACGTGCTTTTGCCTCATCTGTTTCGCTAAGTTTTAAAACTATCTGTTTTCCCACACGTACATCATCAACACCATCAAATTTTAGTGAATCTAATGCGTGGTGAACTGCTTTGCCTTGGGAGTCTAAAACTCCTGCTTTTAAAGATATATTTACTATTGCTTTCATTGTTTTGTTCCTAATGCACGATCCATCATCGCTTCGTAAGTTGATTCTTCTGATTTGTCTTTATTGGTATCTAATATGCGATTCAATACCTCTTCATAAGCAACTTTTAAACCGCCCATTCCTTGACGAAAACGATCTTTGTCCATCTTCTCACCTGTCTTGGTATCCCAAAAACGGCAGTTATCAGGGCTTATCTCATCTGCCAATATAATATTTCCTTCTCTATCTTTTCCAAATTCCAATTTAAAATCAACAAGATTCAAACCTTTTTCAAAAAAGTAAGGTCGTAAAATATCATTTATCTCACGTGCCATTGCACGAAGAGTGTCAAGCTCCTCAAAGCTATCTACCAATTCCAATATTATACAGTGCTGATCGTTAAGCTTGGGGTCTCCTAGTTCATCATTTTTATAGTCAAACTCCACTAGAGTAAATGGAAGAACCTTTCCATCTTCTATGCCAAGGTTTTTGCTTAAGCTTCCTGTTGCAATATTGCGAACTATCACTTCTATCAAGATAACATCAACATATTTGTGTAACATATGATTATCATCTAACATCTCTACAAAGTGCGTCTTAACGCCTTTTGACTCTAATAGCTTAAAAAGTTCTGTCGAAATCTTATTGTTTAAAGCACCTTTGCCCACTTCGCTTGACTTTTTTTCACCGTTAAAAGCTGTTAAATCATCTTTAAACTCTGATATAATAAGGTTTTCATCATCAGTTTTATAGAGTTTTTTGGCTTTGCCTTCATAAAGAAGTTCTCTCTTTTGCATATCTGTTATCCTTTTACAATCATTAAAGCTTTGATAATATCAACTGCCTCTTTCAACTGAATATCTTTTTGCATCATCTTCGGTGTGATAAGTGTTTTATTGTCATCTTCACTCTATATAGTGTTATCTGCTGACGTCTTGTTGTCATCTATCTTCTCTAGCTCACTTTTGAGATGTTTTTTAAGGTCGGACTCTTTTATGCTAAACTTATTTTCATGAGTCTTAATCTCACCGGGAACAACACTGATGTCCGGAGTAACTCCAACAGCTTGAATAGTACGTCCACTTGGAAGATAGTAACGTGCTATGGTAAGCTTGATAGCCTCTTTCTCCGTAATAGGCAAGATAACTTGAACACTACCTTTTCCAAAAGTTTTTTGACCTACTAAAACAGCACGTTTATGATCTTGCAACGCACCACTGACAATCTCTGATGCACTTGCACTTCCTTCATTGACTAAAACAACCAAAGGAGCATCTGTTATGGTATTTGATGAAGAGGCACTATAGACTCTGTCTTCAGATTTTTCACGTCCTTTTTGAGATACTATATCTCCATCATTCACAAACAGATCAACCAGACCGACAGCTTGATCAAGAAGACCTCCCGGATTATTACGAAGATCTAAAATGATACCTTTATCATCTCCCATGTGTTTTTTAAGTTCTTTAGATACGCCATCTACCACTTTTTTATCAAAACTTGTTACACGAAGATATAAAATATCATCACCTATCTGTTTTGCATAGACTGACTGTATCTTGATAATATCTCGAATAATTTTAATCTCTAAGGGTTTAGGCTCATCTTTTCGTATGATAGTTAAGTTGATTGGTGTGCCTTTTTTTCCACGCATAATGCCAACCGCATCATCAATAGTCATGCTAAGACTAGATTTACCATCAATACGTAAGATAATATCTCCAGCTTTAAGACCTGCTCTATCGGCAGGAGTTCCTTCGATAGGAGAGATAACAGTTAAAGCACCATCACGCATACCAACGGTAATGCCTAATCCTCCAAACTCACCATTTGTCTGAATTTTGAGGCTTTCAAAGTTTTTGGAGTTTAGATAACTTGAGTGAGCATCAAGATTTGTCATCAGCCCCTGAAGAGCTTTGTCTATTATCTCTTCCATGCTAATCTCGTCAACATTATAATGCTCAACTATACCTAATACTTTGGTAAACTTTGCTAAAGATTGAAGACGAGAAGCCTGTACGGTAGGCTCATCTGAGCTAACTTCATCTTTTGCTTGTAAAGATGTGGACACAGTTGCAACAAACAGACTTAAAGCTGTTACAAAACCAAAAATCATAAACTTTCTGTTTTTCATAATAAATTCACTATTAAATTGGGATGTTAAAAGAGGGATTATATGTAAAAATTGTTTAAAAGTTTATTATAATGCCATTATGCAAAGATACAAAGATAAATTCGATAGCTTAATCGAAAAGACAAATTTTACAAAACTATCAGAAAATGAGCAAAATTATTTAAAAAAACAAGCATATTTTTATAGATTTTCATATCAACAGTTAAAACAGCTGATAGATATGACAATAGACTTTAATATGTGGGATGAAGTGAGTATTATAGAGCTTTTACATAGTGATTTTAATTCAAAGAAAGAGGCATTTGAAGCTATAAGAGAGCGTCATGATAGATTAAAAAATACTCAACACTCTTATAGAGATTTTGATGTTAGCGAACATAAGATAGAGCATAAATTCTCTTTTGTTGAGAAAAAAGATGAAGATTTAGCTCTTGGTATGTGTCCTGTTGCTTCGCCAAATACAAGATGTTGCAATCTTCTTACGCTTGATGCTGTTGAGAGTTGTGGATTTGACTGTAGTTACTGCTCAATTCAATCATTTTATAATGAAAATCAAGTCGGCATAGATATTAATTTAGCTAAAAAACTAGAAAAATTGCAGTTAGATTCAGATATAACGTACCATATAGGAACAGGACAATCCTCTGACTCTTTGATGTGGGGAAATCGTGGAGGAATTTTAGATGCTCTTTTTGAGTTTGCACGTAAAAATCCGAATGTTATACTAGAGTTTAAAACAAAATCAGACAATATCAGCTACTTTCTTGAAAATGAAGCTCCAAAAAATATTATCTGTACCTACTCCTTAAATACACCGACTATTGTAGAAAACGAGGAGCATCTAAGTGCATCTCTTGAAAAGAGATTAAATGCAGCAAGAAAACTTGCCGACATAGGTATTAAAGTCGGTTTTCATTTTCATCCTATAGTTGAGTATGAAAACTATCTGCAAGAGTATGGCGAAGTTTATAAAAAAGTGATAGATATGTTTGATGCAAAAGAGGTAGTTATGGTCTCTTTGGGTACATTAACATTTATAAAACCTGTTATAAAACAGCTTAGAGAGAGAAACTTTAAGAGTAAAATTTTGCAGATGCCGTTGGTAGATGCAAACTCAAAACAGTCATACCCGCTAAAAACAAAGCAGGAGATGTTCAGACATGCTTATGATGCTTTTAAACCTTGGCATGATGAGGTGTTTTTTTATCTTTGTATGGAAGATCATTCACTATGGCGTAGCGTTTTTGGATACGAATATGCCAGTAACAACCATTTTGAAGAGGCGATGTTAGAGGCTTACAAAAGAAAAGTTACCTAACCTCTATCTCTACATCACCAATAGTGATAACTTCACCCGAGTGAATTTTGGCACGTTTTCTTGTCTCCAATTTTGTATTTCTAAAAACAGCTCCATGCTCTATGAGCTGTTTTGCATCACCGCCACTATCAACTAAATCCATAACCTTTATAAGTTTATAAAGCTCAATATAATCATCTTTTAGTTCAAAAATCATGCACTCTCATCTACTATAGAGTAACCTAGATTGTGCATAGCTTCATCTATTAACTGTGTAGCTTTATCTATGGTCTTATAGCTAATATCAGGCAACTTACCACCCCACATGCCTTCAGCATCTTTAAAGCCCTGTAGTATTCCCTCTCTACCTGCTCTCATCATAGACTCATCTCCGCCAGAGCCTTGAATGACAAAATCCGCAATGCGTTGTGCCGTCTTGTCAATACCGAAAAAACCATCATCTGAAACTAAATCAGCAGCTTCGTCTTTAGTAAGCTCTGCTATAGGTTTCCCGTCATAGCCTACAGATGATAGAAAGTTTTGAAAATCTTTATAATCTTTCTGAAAATTATCGTTCAAAGAAGCTTGAAAATCTGTTGATGTTGATGAAAAAGAGAATGACAACTCTCTGATTTGCAGATTTATATCACTACCTTGAGCAGAGTCACTTCTATTTATTTGTAATTGCGTATAAGATGAATATAGGTTCATACTGTTTACACTGTTTGAGATATTCATAAATTACCCCTTGTTTACCGTATTTACATATAATATCGGTATATATGTAATTTTGTTTACTATGTAAAGGACATTAGATGAATGCAAAGATATTGATATACGCAACACTGTTTCTAATAGGAAATATCACTCTTACAGCACAAGAGTTAAATCGTGAGGGTATAAATTTTAGCGAAAATATCACTCAAAGTTTTATACGAAAAGGTGTTGCAGATGAGCTTAAAGAGCGACTTCTTAATCGTGGATTGGATGATGAAGCAGCACAAGATTTGGTAAAAAATAGCTTCAATGAAAATGAAATTTTAACATTTATAAAAATTAATAATTATTTAAGTGCAGTTGAAGATATAGAGTATGACACTTTGATGGAACATTTAGCTACAAAAGTTCTGTTTAAAAAAGAGATAAATTTTGAGAGTTATGATAATTTAATAGGAATAACACGTGATTTAAATCCTAAAGTAATTAAACCACAAACACTAGATAAAT
>WFND01000139.1 GCA_015484575.1 Helicobacteraceae bacterium | reverse complement strand
ATATAAATTAAGGTAAAAACAGCTCTTTTTTGAGTTATTTTTAGCTCTTAAGCAGAGAGAGAAATTGAGAGAAAATATAACGACTCTCTTTTGGTCCGGGACTTGATTCTGGATGATGTTGAACTGAAAATATCGGGCTGTTTTTATATCTTAAACCTTCTATTGTATTATCAAAAAGATTTATATGTGTTACTTCTGCTATCTCTGTAATATTATCTGCAACGTTGTAGTTATGATTTTGAGCAGTTATCTCTACAACACCGTTACTCTGATTTTTCACAGGATGATTTCCGCCATGATGTCCAAATTTCAGCTTGTATGTATCATAGCCATGAGATATAGATAAGAGTTGATGTCCCAAACAGATACCAAACATAGGAACTTTAGCATCTATAAGTTTTTTAATCTCTTCTTGCTCTTTTTTCAATACAAGCGGGTCACCCGGGCCATTTGAGAGAAATACTCCATCAATATCACCTGATTTTACTCTTGATATTAGATTTTGAGCATCAAAATTATTTGGAGATACTTCTACATGTAAACCTGCATCTGTAAGTTCATTTAAGATATTTCTCTTTATACCAAAATCTATGGCAACAATCTTTGCTTTAGCTTCAGGGGCATCTTTATATCTAAACTCTAGTGCATCATAACAGCCGTTTTTATGGATATATGTCTCTTTGGTGCTAACCTCTTGAATATAGTTTATCTGCTCAATTCTTGGAGAATTTTCAAGCTCTTTTTTTAACTCATCTCTATCGTTTATCTTAGTAGAGGCAATCATCATCATCGCACCCTCTTTGCGAATCATCTTAGTCAGATAGCGTGTATCAATATCGCAAATACCCATAACACCCTGCTCTTTTAAGAAGTTTTGTAAAGAGTCCTCGGCACGAAAATTTGAGTATCGATGTTGATAGTTACGGACTATAATGCCTTTTGTAAAAGCACTGCTACTCTCCATATCTTCCGCATTAATACCGACATTTCCTATCTCTGGCATTGTAAAAGTTACAAACTGCCCGGCATATGATGGATCTGATGCTATCTCTTGATAACCACTCATTGAAGTATTAAAAACAATCTCCCCGACCAATGTTGCATCTGCTCCAAAACTCTTAGCCTCAATAAAAGTGCCGTTTTCAAGATAAATCCATACTGGTATCATTATGCCATTCCTCTTTTTGTCAACTCTTCTTTATAAAGTTTCTCAAATAAAATCTCATACTCGTCAGTTCCCGGTATAACTTTTCGTTTATATGTGTTTATCGTATCAATTACTGCCGACTCTATCTCTGAAGTGTCGGCTACGTAGTCCGTCATTGCATCATAAATAACATTTTTAATGCGATTTTCACTAACATCATAGTGGATAAGGTCTTCTTCATAAAGTTCATCTAAAATCTTATGTGCCAAATCAGAAAAACGCTCTTCATAAGATAAAATAACCCCAAACTCTTCAGCTAACTTTTTCTTTATCATGAAAAATAGTTGTCGTTCATCTGCAAGATAGAAATCTATCTGCTCTTCATTATCATCTATCATCTCATAAACACGAGCTTCAAGGGCAGTCTCTTTTTTTACACTCTCTAAAAGAACTTTTTCCGCCTCACCGGCAACTTTTTCCAAGCCAGAGGTCATTGTCACTAAACCGCTTCTATTTAAATCTATAGATATTTTTGTCGCTAAATGAGGTACATGTGTCGCTGTCAATTTCATGAATAAGCCCTAAGGTGTAATTTTACAGAATTTTACCCTTAAAAAGGTAAAAAACTGTTTATATCTTAATGGCTTGTACTAATTGAGAAGATAATTGATAATAGAGGGTGAAAAACGGTTAGTAGAATTTGTACCTTCTCCATCTTCATAACGCTGCATTGCAAAACCTTTTGTCGTGCCTTTAGAGCCGACTGTAATAATCTTACCGCTAGAGTCTAGTATCATATCGTTATAAGAGCCTTGATTATCTGAAATAAAGGAGTTATCTTTTGTTCCATCTGAATTATAGCGAAATACAGTTGTTGCACTATTGTAGCCATATCCACAAATCAATATTTTTCCATTGGAATCTACCTCAACGTTTCTTGCTCCGCTGTAAGTAGGGTTACTATCATCAATAACTACACCAAAATGACCGAAACTTTCATCTATCGTACCGTTTGAGTCATAACGAACAATAGCAATTCTACGTTTTGAAGAGTTATCAAGACTTTCACCTGCTATAAGAATTTTCCCATCACTTTGCAGTGCCAAATCATAAGCCTTATCACCTTTGCCTCCCAAGCTTGTTCTTGCTACACCACCTGTTGCAAATGACATATCCAAGACACCCTCTTGAGAGTAACGTGCAAGTATAAAATCATTATAATAGCTATTGTTTGGATTTGCACTAAATCCCGCTACAAGTATTTTTCCATCATTTTGCATCTGGGCACGATATATTCCATCAACATTTCCACCAACATCAGTTACTATTTTTCCACTATCTCCAAAATTTGTGTCTATTGAGCCGTTGTAGTTATATCTGACAAGTACAAAATCAGAATAACTGTTATCCGTACCTTGCCCAACAACAATGATTTTTCCATCTGATAATAGAATCATATCTTTAATAATAGCATCTTTAGAAAAAGCTAAAATTGCCTTACCGTTGTTGGCAAAATCCGTATCTAAAGTGCCATTGGCATCAAGACGTAAAAGTAAAAATTTATGATAGTTATTGCCTGAACCATCTTTATAAGAGCCACCTACAAGAATTTTACCGTCATTTTCAATAGCTACCGTATTAGCTCCTTCCTCATGAGAGCTAGAGTGTTCAATAAAGACTCTTCCTCCCTCACCGAAACTTGTATCACAATAACCTTGAGAATCATATCTCTGTACGACTATATTACCGATTCCATACTCCCCATAATCTCTTGAACCTGTTCCTGCGACAACAATTTTTCCATCATTTTGCTCGGCAACAGCATTGAAGTTTTGATAATTATAGTAAGAGTAGTCTTGAGAAATGACACTGCCCCTTTGTGTTTTAAATGTTCTATCTCTCTGTCCATTTTGCAAGTAACGTATCAGCACTATATCTGTTGAGGAGAAATTATCATATCCAACACAAACAGTTCGTCCGTTACTGTCAATATCATCCGTTACAGAGGTGAATTTTGGATCAAAACTGGTACTTGAGACTCCTTTTACTCCAAAACTTGTATCCCATACAGCACTACTGTTAAGATGTCCAACAGTTATATTATCTATTGAATTACTGCCGACTATAAGATATTTATTAGTAGATATTCTCTTCATATCACTTACATGTAAGGTTCTACCTTGTGGTGTACGTATTGTATTGTACTGTTCAAGAGTTCCATTTACATCATATTTATATCTATAAAACCCTGTATAACTATCTTTATCCACAAACAGTTCAACCTTGCCATTTGTTTGTGCATCTATACCTACTATTTTATCTACTCTATCATTTCCTTGTATAAAACCTTTATATCCAAAGCTGTTATCCAAGCTACCGTTAGTATCATATCTGACATAAGCATAACTAGCTCTGTTATCACAAGTTATTGCTATCACTGTCTTATTATCTATATCACTTGTAATCATAAAATTACTGTCCACACTATAACAACCAAATACATAATCTGACGGCAAAGTTGATACTTTACCATCTGTATCGAATGTATTATCTCTAAGACCACTGCTGTTATAACGAAATATTGTAATATCTTTATTATCTCTATTTGAACCCAATACGATTATTTTTCCATTGGATTGAACCATTAATTTATTGGTATATATAGATGTTTCATACTCATAAACAATGCCATTACTTCCAAAATCAGTATCCAAACTACCGTCTTGATTGAAACGTAATAGATAAAAATCGTTGTAAGATGCACCTAAGAGCAATATTTTTCCACTATCTAATAATTTTAAATCAACTACATGATTATCAGTATTATTAATATCTTTGATAACTTTACCTTGTGTTGCAAAGCCATTATCAACCGTACCGTTAGCATTAAAGCGGATCAAACCTAAATCTGTATTATCAGGGTCCAATACATCTGTAAAAGCAACGATAATTTTATTATCACTCTGTATAGCACTTTTTGTTATATAAATTTTATGCCCGAGATGTGCCACAGCACTTGCCTCACCAAATGTTGAATCAAAATTTCCTGCTCCAGCAAAAAGTGAGACCGAAAATATAAGTGTAAATAATATGTTACGAAAAATCAATTTAGTCCTTAAGTATAATTTAAAGGGCGTATAGTAGCAACAATTAATTTACATAATACTGAAAAACATTGTTTTAAAATAAGGGCATCTCTAAAAACCCTAGTAAGCCTCAGCGATAGAGAGAAATTCATAATCAAGGCAGTTATTGTAAGTAATAGCCGTAGCTATTGCGTCAATAACT
>WFND01000138.1 GCA_015484575.1 Helicobacteraceae bacterium | reverse complement strand
TTTTCATAAATTTATCTCCTGATAAGATTAAATGATTGAGAGCATTATACTCTCAAATTATTTAGATTAATAATAAAATCTAAATTTTATAGATTAAATCCACGTTCACCATGTACAGACTCATCAAGACCCATAGACTCTTGCTCTTCACTTACACGTCTTCCACCGGTCACTGCAACAGCTATATAATAGACTATAACAGTACCAACAGCAGTAAACAGACCAACTACGGCAACAGATTCAAACTGTACTAAAACCTGACCCATACGGTCACCGCTCTCTTTGAGTGGACCGTCCCACAATAGATCTTTATCGTTTAGTGCAAAAATACCCGTGGCAATCGCACCCCAAAGACCTGCAAGAAAGTGAACACCAAAAGCATCTAGTGAATCATCATATCCAAGTTTTTTCTTCATTATAGTGACACCGTAAAATGCTATGATTGTACCAACTATACCTATAATAAATGCACCGCTGACACTAACAAAACCGGCAGCAGGAGTGATAGCAACAAGACCGGCGATTATACCAGAAGCAGCACCAAGAAGTGTAGGTTTTTTGTAAACTAACCACTCAAGAATTATCCAAGTAATAGCCGCGATTGAAGCAGATATAGTAGTAGTCATATATGCAAGTCCGGCAATTGCGTTTGCACCAAATGCAGAACCACCGTTAAATCCATACCAACCAAACCATAAAAGAGCAGCACCGACAGCAGTTAAGATAACGCTAACAGGTTTCATCGCAATTTTCGGATAACCGCTACGCTTACCTACCAAGACAGCTAAAACCAGACCTGCAAGACCACCGTTCATATGAACAACAGTACCACCGGCAAAGTCTAACGCACCTGCATCAAACAATAACGCACCGTCTCCACCCCATACCATATGAGTAATAGGAGCATAAACCGCAAGACCCCAGATAGCTACAAAAACCAACCAAGTTGAGAACTTGATACGCTCAATAACCGATCCAGCAGCAATAGCAACAGTAATAGCAGCAAATGTACCTTGAAATACTATAAATACGTAAGAAGGATAAGTTCCGCTTAAATCATTCCAAGCGATACCGTTAAGCATGACATTACCAAAACCACCAATTACATTTTGTACCGTTGCATTGTCTGATGTACCAAATGCGATAGAGTATCCGGCGATAATCCAAACAACAAATGCAACAACAAATGCACCTACAACCATAGCGTATGTATTTAAAATATTTTTGCTACGTGTCATACCACCGTAAAAAAGTGCAAGACCGGCAGGTGTCATTAAAAGTACTAAAGCAGTAGAGATCATCATCCATGATGTGTCACCTGTATCTAATTTATCTCCTGCTAACAAAAATGTCGGCAAAAGAAGAAGGGCTAATAAGAATTTTTTCATTCTTTCTCCTTGGAATTTTTTTCTACCGTTAGTATAGAGTAATCTGTTTATCAATTCTTCAAATAGGTGTCTATTTTTTAATCAATTATAATTTTTACCTATTTCTATAAATTTCTGAAAATGGCATATATTTTGAAAATATGGATTTTTATCTATTTTTAAATATAACTTAAAATATAAATTGTGCTTTATACGGCATTTAGAGATACCTTTAAGGCAAACTTAGATAAAATTGCTCACTTTTACATGTAAGGTTGATAGAACATGGATAATCTGTTAGACAACAGCGAAATTGAAGATATAAATATTGAAGATAGCTTAAAGGCTAGTTATCTTGATTACTCTATGAGTGTTATTATTGGACGTGCCTTGCCTGATGTTCGTGATGGACTCAAGCCTGTACACCGTCGCATCTTATATGCTATGGATAAACTAAACCTCTCAGCAGGTTCAAAATACAAAAAATCGGCACGTATAGTCGGTGATGTTATCGGACAGTATCACCCTCATGGCGACAACTCCGTATATGATGCTCTTGTACGTATGGCTCAGCCTTTTGCTATGAGAATGCCTCTTGTTGACGGTCAGGGAAACTTCGGTTCTGTTGATGGAGACAATGCGGCTGCTATGCGTTATACAGAAGCACGTATGACAAAATATGCAGGTGAGCTGTTAAAAGATTTAGATAAAAATACAGTCGATATGTTAGATAACTATGACGGTACAACAACAGAACCGTCAGTCTTACCGGCACGTGTTCCAAATCTTCTGATAAACGGCTCTAGCGGTATCGCGGTAGGTATGGCAACAAATATTCCCCCTCACAATCCTAGAGAAGTTATGAGAGGTCTTCTTCACTTTATAGACAATCCTGACGCTTCTCTTATAGATATTATGGAGTTTATAAAAGCACCGGATTTTCCTACAGGCGGAACTATATATGGAAAAAAAGGCATCCTAGACGCTTATGAGACAGGACGTGGACGCATTAAAGTTCGTGCTAAAACTCACATAGAAAAGAAGGGAAACAGAGACATCATAATAATTGATGAACTCCCTTATGCCGTAAATAAATCACGTCTTATCGAAAATATAGCAAATCTTGTAAAAGATAAACAGGTAGAAGGAATATCAGAGATTCGAGATGAGTCAGACCGTGAAGGTATTCGTGTTGTTATTGAGCTAAAACGTGACTCTATAAGCGAAATAGTTTTAAACAATCTGTTTAAATCTACAAGTATGGAGACAACTTTTGGAATTATAATGCTCTCTATCTACAATCAAGAGCCACGTATATTTCCTCTGCTTGATATGATGAGTCACTTTGTAAATCACCGTAAAACGGTAATTATTCGCCGTACTATTTTTGATCTTCAAAAAGCAAAAGCTAGAGCTCATATATTAGAGGGTCTTAAGAAGGCACTTGACCATATTGATGAGATTATTGCTATTATCAAAGCTAGTTCTAGCATTGAGAATGCAAAAGAGAACTTGATAGAGAAGTTTGGGTTTTCTGATATTCAGGCTCAAAGCATTGTCGATATGCGTCTTGGTAAGCTTACGGGCTTAGAGAGAGAGAAGATAGAGAATGAACTTCGCGAGATTATGGCTACTATTGAGTATCTTGAGTCTATATTACGTGATGAGAAAGTACTTCTAGGTATCATTAAAGAAGAGTTTAGCGAGAGTATAGAGTTATATAAAGATGAAAGACGTACGGATATAGAAGACAATTATGATGATATTGATATAGAGGACCTTATTCCAAACGAGCCGATGGTTGTGACTATTACACACCGTGGTTATATCAAGCGTGTACCGTTAGCATCTTATGAGAAACAGCGTAGAGGCGGAAAAGGTAAAACTGCCGTTACTACATACGATGATGACTTTATAGAAAACTTCTTTACATGTAACACTCATGACACCTTGATGTTTGTTACAGACCGTGGACAACTTCATTGGTTAAAAGTATATAGAATCCCTGAAGCTTCAAGAACAGCCAAAGGAAAAGCAGTAGTCAATCTAATAAAACTAGAATCAGACGAGAAGATACGCTCTATAATCCCGACAACTGACTTTAGTGAAGATAAATCTTTAACATTCTTTACGCAAAACGGTGTTGTAAAACGTACAAATTTATCTGAATTTTCAAATGTTCGTTCAAACGGTGTTCGTGCAATTGTTCTTGATGAAGATGACGCACTAATCACTGCACATATTGCAACACAAGAGACAAAATATCTATTTATCGTGACACAAAAAGCACAATGTATTAAATTTGAGATAGAAAAAACACGTGAACAAGGTCGCTCTACTCGTGGTGTTCGTGGTATTAAGTTTAAAATAGACAATGACAAAGTAGTAGATGCAAACATCATAAACAGTGACGAGCAAGAGATACTGATGGTTAGTGAAAAAGGTATCGGTAAACGTACAAATGCCGGTGAATATCGTCTAACTAACCGTGCAGGTAGTGGTGTTATAGCAATGAAACTAAACCAAAAAACAGGCTCAAATGTTGTCGGTTGTCTAATGGTAGATGAGAGCATGGATATGATGGCTCTTACCAAAGAGGGTAAAATGATTCGTGTAGATATGCAGAGTGTATCTAAATCATCTCGAAATACAAGCGGTGTCTATATAGTAAAAGGTGATGATGTCGTCAGTATCTCTCGTTGCCCTAAAAAAGAGCAAGAGCAAGATGATGAGCAAGAGAGTGAAAGTGACGGGACATTGGGGTTAGAGTAAATTGGAACACATCTTGCTTATTTTATACTAAATAAAAATAAGCAAGGATACCTTGATGAAATACTCCCATTTTTTATCTCTCATACTCATAGCATCTACTGTTTTTGTAGGCTGTGCCACAAAAGAAGAGGTCGCTGCCTCAGAACAAAACGCAACCATGCACTCTGCAATGGTGCATGACTGTCTTTGTACTGCAAAACCTCTTGTTAAAAAGCAAGGTTGTCACTGTGATGCTCCTGTTTTGACACCATATGAAGATATTCGTATCAATGTAGTAGGACAAGGTGTTTCACCGGTAAACACAACTTCACCGGCTCAAGCTTATGCACTGGCAAAACGTGCCGCAATAGCTGATGCCTACCGTCTTTTAGCAGAAAAAGTAAAAGGTGTTAGAGTAGAAGGCGAAGATTTAATCAAAAATATGATGGTAACACGCTCTACTATCAGAACATATGTTAACTCTATGATTCGTGATGCAACTATTCAAGAGACAACATTCAAAGAGGGTCTGTGCGAGGTTCAAATGCAAGTCGTTCTCTCTCATTATCAATTTGTACGCTAAGTATATTTTCTACTCTTATTTTAGCCGATGATTATCGTATCGGCTATAGAGCAGTAGTAAAAGATGCTCTGTTGGTTGATGAAAAGTTAAATATATCCCACAGCATGACCCCTTGTATAGGCAAGGCAGAATCTTATACGGTTTTTAACACTACAAGCAGAGATTTAAGTAAGATTATAAAAGATAATCGTGATAAATTTTACAACTTCTTAGTACATCAAAACTTACATGTAAAGTACAATAGTAAAACAGTCAATTCAATATCTACAACACTGACAACATTAACCTTTCCGACAGAGTGTTTCAAAGTCGATTTTAAAGGCAATTTAGCTAAAATCACCCTCGTTAAATAAAAGAGACTGCCAAAGAGAGGGAACTATGAAAATTGCAATAGTAGAAGATGACATAAATATGCGTAAATCTCTCGAAATTGCGATGGCAGAATATGAAGAGTTTGAAGTAGTAAGCTTTAAAAATGCCAAAGATGCCCTAAAAAAACTAGATGATACCTTTGAGTTGATAATAAGCGATATAAATATGCCGGGCATGGATGGTATAGAGTTTGTTAAAACTCTTAACGGACGCTATGAGATTATCCTCATAACAGGCAATGCAACACTTCAAAGAGCCATAGAATCCATACAGCTTGGCGTTAAAGACTTTTTGCTTAAACCTTTTGAGATAGAGACTCTAATCACAGCCATAAAACGCTCTGATAAAGTTCAAAAAAGAGTCAAAGCCGTAAAAAAAAGAGCAATAAAAAAGCAAAATAGTGATTTTTTGGCATCTTCACAAGCTTTAGATAAACTCTTACATGTAACAGATAAAGCTGCTAAAACCGATGCTAGTATTATGCTTCTTGGTGAGAGCGGTGTCGGTAAAGAGGTGTTTGCAAAATATATACATAACAACTCTTCACGCTCAAAAAAACCTTTCATAGCAATAAATATGGCAGCAATTCCCGATAATCTCATAGAGAGTGAGCTTTTTGGTTTTGAAAAAGGTGCTTTTACAGATGCTATGGAAGCTAAGATTGGACAGTTTGAGAGTGCAAATGGCGGAACTATCTTTTTAGATGAGATAGCAGAGATGCCTTTTGGTGTTCAGGCTAAGATACTACGTGCTTTACAAGAGAGAGAGATTAGACGATTAGGCTCTCAAAAATCCATTAAGATTGATGTCAGGATTATCTCCGCAACAAATGCAAACTTGCAAGATAAGATTGATGAGAGTATGTTTCGTGAAGATCTATACTACAGACTAAACACCATACCGTTACATATTCCACCGCTTAGAGAACGAAAAGAGGAGATTTTGCCAATCGCTATGGCAACATTAGAGCAGAACATTCAACAGTATGGGTTTGATAAGAAGAGCTTTTCACAAGAGGCTCAAAAAGCTCTGCTTGAATATAACTGGCCGGGAAATATTCGTGAGCTTATCTCTGTAGTTGAACGTGCACTCATCTTAAGTGATGGAGATATTATAGAGCCTGATGCACTATTTTTACAGAGCAGAGGACTCAAACAAAAACGCTCTATTGCCAATATGGAAGCGGAACTTATTCAGGAGATACTGCTTACATGTAAGTATGATTTAACACAGAGTTCACAGATGCTTGGAATGGATAAAAACACTCTACAAAGAAAGATAAAGCTATATAATTTACAAGGAGAAGAGTAAAAATGAAAAAATACAATGTTGCCGTTGTAGGTGCAAGTGGTGCTGTTGGAGAAGAGATATTAAGAGTCATAGAAGAGATAGACTTTCCTCTTGCAAAACTTGTTCCTTTAGCTAGTGCTAGAAGTGCAGGAAATAGCGTTGAATTTAACGGCAAAGAGATAACAATAAAAGAGCTTACAGAGAGTATCTTTAAAGAAGAAGAGATAGAGATTGCTCTATTTAGTGCCGGTGGTTCGGTATCTGCAAAATATGCACCTTTTGCGGCAGATGCCGGTGCCGTTGTTATAGACAACACCAGTCACTTTCGTATGGATGAGGATGTACCTCTTGTTGTTCCTGAAGTAAATCCTGAAGATATAGCACAGTGGAGCAAAACAGGAATAATAGCAAATCCAAACTGCTCTACTATTCAGATGGTACAGACTCTAAAACCTCTTGATGAAGCTTATGACCTGCTTCGAGTAGATGTCAGCACATATCAGGCAACATCAGGTGCAGGAAAAACGGCAATGGAAGAGCTTGTAACACAGATGCAGGACTTTTTTGCATTTAAACTAGATGAGAGTGAGCATAAAAGTTTCAACCACCAGATAGCTCTAAATCTTATACCTCAAATTGATGTTTTTTTAGATAATGACTACACAAAAGAGGAGATAAAGATGGTCAATGAGACGACTAAAATTCTTCATAAAGATGTAGAGCTGAGTGCTACTTGTGTGCGTGTTCCTGTTTTGCGAGGTCACTCAGAAGCGTTAACGCTGACTTTTGACAGTGATGTAGATGCCAATGAAGCGAGAGAGATTCTTAGAAAATCTGCTAATATTCTAATCATAGACAATCCAGCCGAGAGTGAATACCCTATGCCGGCAACCTGTGTAGATCAAAATGAGACTTTTGTAGGTCGTATCCGTAAAGATTTATATCGTGATAATATTCTTCATCTATGGGTAGTTGCCGATAATCTAAGAGTCGGAGCAGCAACAAATGCCGTGCGTATTGCTCAAAAATGGATTGAGATGAGCGAGATTAGTTAGTATGCTTGAGAAGATATTTGAAAGCAGTTTGTGGAGTACAAGATTTACTGTTATTTTAGCTGTTATTTTTGGATTTGTAGGTGCATTGGTACTTTTTATAGTTGCTAGTATAGATATATATGATACTGCAAAGTTTGTTATTGACACCTATATAACACATGCTCATCCCGAACATTTTCATGAAGATGTTGTCGGTGGTATAATAGGTGCGGTTGATCTGTATCTTATCGGTGTTGTGATGCTTCTGTTCTCTTTTGGTCTGTATGAGCTTTTTATTTCAGATATTGATGCTGCAAAGACAAAAGAGGGAGAAGAGAGTAAAATTTTAGCTATTCACTCACTAGACCAGCTAAAAGATAAAATCTCAAAAGTTATAGTGATGGTTTTAGTTGTAGGATTTTTTCAAAAAGTATCACATACAACTTATACAGGTGCTTTAGATATGCTCTATTTTGCACTCTCTATAACTGCTGTTTCAGTAGGTCTTTTCTTTTTAGGAAAAGTTGGAAAACATTAATAAAAGGAATAAAATGGGAAAAATATTTATAGATGCTTGTTTTGGCAAAGAGACTCCATATACACCAGTTTGGATGATGAGACAAGCGGGTCGTTATCTTCCGGAATATATGGCTGTTCGTGCTAAAGCAGGAAACTTTTTAAATCTCTGTCATGATCCTAAAAAAGCGTGTGAAGTGACACTTCAACCTGTTGATATAGTCGGTGTTGATGCTGCTATACTTTTTAGTGATATTTTAGTTATTCCCGATGAGATGGGAATGGACTTGGAATTTATCAAAGGGGAAGGTCCTAAATTTAACGATCCTATCACCTGCGATGAAGATATAGACAGACTCATAGGCGGTGATGAAGCAGCTAGTAAACTGACCTATGTATATGATACTATCAAACTTATCAAAGAGCGTTTAGCAGAAGATAAAGCTCTTATAGGATTTACAGGTGCTCCTTGGACACTTGCTACATATATGATAGAGGGGCAAGGAACAAAAACATACAATATATGCAAAAAGATGATGTATTCAAATCCAGAACTTTTACATAAAATTCTTGCAAAAGTTACTGAAGTTGTTAAACTGTATATGCAAAGACAGATAGAAGCCGGAATCGATGTAGTTCAGATTTTTGACTCTTGGGCATCAGCTATCGAACCCGGAAAATATGATGAATTTTCTTGGAAATATATGGTTGAGATAGCGGATTATCTAAAAGAGAGATACCCTCATATTCCTATCATTATGTTTCCAAAAGGTGTTCCTGCATTTTTAGATAAAGTCTATGGAAATTTTGATGTATTTGGTGTTGACTGGTCAACGCCTATGGCATTTGCAAAAGAGAGATTGGGAGATAGATATGTCCTTCAAGGAAATATGGAGCCGTGCAGACTCTACTCAAAAGAGGCGACTACGCACTGTGTAGAGGTTATCCAAGAGACTATGCAGGGTAAAAGACATATATTTAATCTAGGACACGGAATTTTACCGGATGTACCTGTTGAAAATGCAAAACACTTTGTAAATGAGTGCCATAGAGTCAGCAGAAAAAAATAAGATATAGATGAAAACTATATTTGGACCTGTTATATCACGTAGATTTGGTAACTCCCTTGGTATAGACCTCTCACCAACTCACAAACAGTGCAATTTTGACTGTCTGTATTGCGAGTTGGCTCCTGCTAAAACAGTGGATAAGCAAGAATATTCTGTTAAAGCACAAGAGATTATAGATGAGCTTGTCATATCGCTGCAAGAGCATAAAAATATCGACATCATAACCATAACGGCAAACGGTGAGCCGACTCTGTATCCATATTTGGATAATCTTATAGAGAGTATAGATAAGATAAAAGGCGATATAAAAACTCTTATATTGACAAACAGTGCAACTTTAAAAGATGAAGCTATCTATAAAACTTTACTGAAATTTGACAAAGTAAAACTCTCTCTCGATGCTGTAAGTGCAAAAACATTTAAAAAGATAGACAGACCTCATAACGATATAGATATAACCGACATAGCCTTACATGTAAAGAATTTCTCACATGAGTTTACAGGTGAACTTTTTATAGAGATTCTATTTGTTTCCGGTATAAATGACAGTTTAGATGAGATAAAAAAGCTAAACGATACGCTCTTACATGTAAACGCAACTAGAATAGACATAGGAACAATAGACCGCCCACCAGCCTATCTAGTTGATGCTCTAAGCTATGAAGAGCTTATGGCAATATCTCATCACTTTGACTCCAATCTACCCATAAATATATCATCAAGAAAAAAAGTAAATTCAAAAGCCTCTTTTTACACAAAAGAGGAGATAATAAATACATTAGACAAACGTCCACTAAGTGAAGAAGATATAGATATACTCTTTAATACTAAAAGCAAATTAATCTTAAAAAAACTTATTGAAGATGAAAAAGTCGTAAAAATAGACAGAGCAGGAGTGTTTTTCTATATCTTAAGAGAAAATTTGGATAGGAAAAGAAGCTCTAAAAATCTTACAACTTAGTAAATTGATTGCATCGTTAAACCAATACTTCAACTATATTTTTTCCATTGTTTTTCGCCAAGTATAGTGCATCATCACATCTTTTAAACATTATTTCATGGCTGTCGCCTTTCCTATGCTGTGTGATAGTAAAACTTACAGTTATATTGCTTGAATTTTTATTTTGCATATCTGCTATGAGGGTTTTGTGAGGTTATGTTAAATGATTACTTGGTGGAGCTGATGGGAATTGAACCCATGTCCAAAAACAAGTTTGCTATGGCTTCTACATGCTTAGAAAAGTTGTTTAAATCTCATCTTGCTTCACACAACTTGCAAAGCTACACAAGACCAGTCTCTCGCATTCATCATAAGTGGAGACACACTTACGATATATCTAAATAAAAGGTTATACTTCAAAATCTTGCTTATTTAGAATCCACAAGTGAAGCAGCCCGTCCTCTTACGAGGGGGTTATGACACTAGGCTACTGCTAGTGCTGGGCGATAATTTGTATTGTTTGCGTTTAACAATTGTGAGCCGTAT
>WFND01000137.1 GCA_015484575.1 Helicobacteraceae bacterium | reverse complement strand
GCATTGATTATTCCATATTGTCGATTTTACGATATTATATCAAAAAAACATGATTTAAAGTAAAATCTCCGTTTCAACCATTTCTTTTAAAACCTTACACCTCAACAATCTTCACCTCATCATCCAACAGATAACACAAATATCCCTCTACCGTATCACCCGTAATCTCTCGCAGAGCTTTTTTATAAAATCCTACTTGTTGATAATGTGCCTCACTGTCTGCCTGTGAGCTTTTATAATCTATAATCACCCAAGAGTTTTCATGCTTGATAAGCAGATCCAAATAGCGTAATTCACCCTCATAGCTTATGGGTTGCTCTTTATATATCTCTTTGCTAATGAGGCTCATAAATTTTTCACTATCTATTACATGTAAAATACGTCTTTTTATACTCTCAAAAGCTCTCTTGTCAAGCTGTAATCCGTATCTGTTTTTGGTAAGATTTAGAGCAGAATCTAAAGAGTTTTTGGTAAAATCAAACATCATCTCAAGACAGTAGTGCATGGCAAGACCGAAGTTGATAGCACTGTAATCTCTCTCTTTCTCGTCTTCTTCTTTTATCAGCTCTTTTTGTACTCCATAATATTTAGCTTCATACTCTAAACTCTTCTCATGTATTTTTACGCTCTGCTCTTTTTTTGTAGCGATAAAAGTGCCTAATCTCTGCTCTTGTAACTCCAGTATATCAAACTTGGAAGCTCTCTCTTTTTTAATGATAAACAGACTAGACTCAGCTCTTGTAAAAGCAACGTATAGAGCATTTAATTCATCTTGCATACCGGCTCTATTCTCTTTTTCCAAAGCATTTTCATACTCTTTGTCAAAACCGGCACGGTTTTTTTCTCTTAGGTAGATATTTTGCAGATGTGTGCCTTCATACTCATATATTATAGGTGCTGTATTTGACTGTTTTTTACCTAATCTGTCTAGTACTATAACATTTTCAAATTCCAAACCTTTTGATTTATGTACAGTTAAAACTCTAACTCCGTTAAGCTCACTTTTTGCAGCACTTTTATCTATACGTTCATACTCAAAAATAAACTGCTCTATATCTTTAAAAGTAAAAAGTATCTCTATAAAACGTAAAATATTTTTATCTTTATCAAAGAAATTATATCTATCTACGATACTCTTTACATGTAAAGGCATATCAAAGTTTTTTAGATTAACATCTGCCAACTCTTCATACTTTAATCCAATAAGAGCAAAGAAATTTTCTGCATATATTCGTCTATTAAAGTAGCAATATTTAAGATACTCTATTATCGCTTTTACGCTGCGTTGGTTTATCAGTTTTGTCGTTGTCTCTGTTACCACCTCTATATTTTCCATCTCTAGCAACTCTTGGATAGATGCTCCATCTGCATTTGTTGCACATAAGATGGCTATATCATCTGCACTAACTCCTCTGTTAATAAGCTCTTTTACCGTCTGTACAGAGCGTTGCAAGGTATCTTCATCACTTATAACCTCTACATAACCATCTTCTACGCCATCTTTTACCTTTTGAGGTATATAAGTCTCTATCTTATCAATAAAGACACTATTTACAAACTCTACTATAGCTCTTTTGGAGCGATAATTTGTCACAAGCGGTTTTAAAACTATACTCTCATGTGATGCCACTTCGCCAAACAAGGCACTCACTCCTCCGCGAAAACGGTATATGGACTGTTTAACATCGCCAACAAAAAAGAAACTTCCTCCACCATTTACCCCATGACCTGCAAGTATCTCTTCTATTATCGGGCGTAATATCTCAAACTGTACGATACTTGTATCTTGAAATTCATCAAGCAGAAGATGTTCTATCTTAGAATCTAACCTAAAATATAAAAACTCGCTATCGATTCTCTCTTTTAAGAGATAATATACAAACATGCTTATATCATCAAAACTCAATTCGCCATCATTTTTTGCCAAATCAATACGGCTCTTTTTATAGACCTCCAAGAGAGTAAAAAGTGAACTAAAATAGTTTTGCTCCTTAGTTCTCATATATATCTTTACATCATCTCTAATGGCTCTTAGGTACATATCCATCTCTGGCACATAAGCTCTTCTATAATCCCAATAATTCATGGACTCTTTTAAAATCCACGCTTTTGTCAATAGCTCTTCAACACTGTTTACATGTAAAGTATTAGCAGAACGTTTTGATAGTTTTTCTATATCAAACAGAGCCTTTAATGAAGCTAGATTTTGCATAATTTTAGACTCTATATCTAAACTGCTTTCACTTTTAAAGGTAAATTTTGACAGTTCTGGTAGTTTTGCATAAAGCGACTCTAAAAGTTTAAAAATATCACTTAAACGTTTGGAGCTTATAAGAGAGAGTTCTATCAGCTCTCTCTCTTTTAGTTGGGCATTTACCTCGTTTAAAAAACGTATCATAAGATTTATCTCATGTTGTGATTCAAAGGTGGAAAATGTCGGCATAAGTCCTGCATGAAGAGAGAATTTACGAAGAATTTTGGAGAAGAGTTTATCTATGGTTGAAATCTTATTTTCAGCATTTAAAAATCTCTCCAACACAATAGAACGTCTCTCTAAGATACTATTTTCATCCAAAGAAGTAATCTCACAGATAACATCAAGCTCACTACGGGTAGGCAAAGTTTTAAGCGTTATTGCTATACGCTCTTGCATCTCATTTGCAGCCTTATTTGTAAAGGTAAGTGCCATAATTTTTTCAGGAGCAACATCCATAAACAGCAGACTAAGGTATCTAACAACAAGATTAAAAGTCTTTCCGCTTCCGGCACTGGCTTCATAAGCTAAGAACGGCTCAAACATGCTCTCTCCTTTTAAGCTCTATTGCACAAAAGTGAATATTCGCAATATCTACAATTTTTTATATCTTCACACAGCTCAAAATTAAACTCTTTTGTCTCTCGCAAAGATACAAGATGAGATTTTAAAAGTTTAAGTTTCTCATCTAAAAACACTTCTGGAACTATCTTCGCCTCTTTTAAATCATAAAATCCGCAACCATTGACTCTGCCAAGTGTTGAAGCTAAAATATAGTAAAACTCCAGCTGAAAATCTGTCGCATCTTGTAGATTTTTTTTATTGTATAAATTATAATTTCCACTTTTATAATCTATAACTTCCAAGCTCTCTTTATAAATATCTATTCTATCTATCTTTCCATATACAGTTACATCTTCATACTTACATGTAAGCTCATTTTCACAGCTAATAACACTATATCCGTTACTAAAACGCTCTATCTCTTTGGTATAAAAGTTCTCTAAAATCTTCTTCCACAGTTTTATCTGATAATTTATAAGCGGGTTTGTCTCATTTAACTCTTTAAAGCCGGACTCTATCGCATCTTTTAGCTCATTTTTACTCTTAAAACTGCCCTGTTTTTCGTAAACATTTTTTAGTACATTATGTATAATATTTCCTATCTCATACTCTTGAGGAAGCTCTTTTGGTATCTCATGTGATTTTATTTTAGCGATATAACGATAATAAAATTGACGTTTACATGTAAGAAAGCTTTTTAGTCCTGTTGAGGAGAGTTTAAAATTTGTAAAATCAAAGGGAGATATTATCTCTTGTACCTTATGTTTATGAAGTTCTCCTTTTTTAAATAGTATCTTAGTGTAATCTTGTGCGTCCGTATCTTCTACACTCTCAATACCCAACTGTGTTAAAAATCTTGAAGGCACTGAATCTTCATTTTCGACATAACTTATACAGACTTTTTTGGCACGTGATATGAGAAGATGATAATAGTGCTTTTGCAGCGCCTCTCTATCTTTTTGTGTAGGCAGTCCACTGTGAAGACGGATTGTGCTGTTTAAAAATAGATCTTTCTCACTTGAACGAGGCACATAATCTTCATTAAAATCTACAATAACAACACCATCAAAACTAACTCCACGACTCTCTAATAGTCCCATAACCGTAATCTTACCACCGCCTACATCGTCAATAGTAAGCTTTTTTATTCTCTGTGAAAAGATATGTAAAACCTGCTTCATACTCAAAGCTTTAAGATGAGTCTGTAATCTATAAAAATTAAACAGCTCTTTCTCAACAACTTCTCTTATACGTTTGCTTGGCTCGTGTTTTAACATAAACTCCATAAAAATCTCAAAGCTATCTTTGCTGTAGCTATCATGATAAATCAGACGTAAGTTTTCATATGTCTCATCTGCCATGCGTTTTGTTCTAAAACTGTTTTGAATAGTTTTATTGTCCAGAAGCTTTGTTGCGGCATTAAGTTTTTTATAAAATTCACTCTCCTCAAAAGAGCATCCCATAGCAAAATTGAAGTTTGATTCACTATCAAAAAGACGAATTTGTGATGCAAAAGACTCATCAGGAGTAATAACAGCGATATTTTCAGGCTCGATACCATCTCGAATCATAAGATACACCTGCTCTTTTATAAAAGCTATCTGCTCTATGCGTTGTGAGAACTGCTTACATGTAAGAGTATATTTTCTATCTATCTTCTCTGAACTCACTATCTTTTTATCTGTTAGATTTAAAATATAGTTATAATCTTGCTCCAATACAAAACCTAAATCTCTAAATTTATCTACCGTTTTTTTATTGTATCTGCTAACTTCAAACTCAATATGAAAATTGACAACTTTGGCACACTGCTTTAAAATATTTAACTCAAAATTACTTAGATAACCTTCTAAAAGCAGATGAATTGTACTAAATCGTTTGAGATAATCAACATTAAGAGTGTACTCTTTTTTCAAAAAGATACTATCTATCACACCCTCACGCTTACAGATACTCTCATATCGTTTAGATAACTCATGTAAAACAGCTAGATGCTCTTCATAATCCCCATAAGTATCAGCCGACTCTATATCTTCTATCTCTACCTCTTCAGTGCTTAGTTCTTGTAAAAATCTAAATATATAAGAGCTGTTTTGCACAAATGTGAAAAAGTTTCTCTCTATCTTTAGAGTGTCGAAGTTTTTAAATTCACTCGCTTCTAGCAGAAGTATATCTCTTATATCACTATCAATATTTATGGCATCTTTTACACTTAGTATGCGGTTTAAAAATTCACTTATACTAATGCTTTGTTGTAGTAGAGTGTTCTCATTTTTTTGTGATAGTATCTTGTGGCGTATTGAGCGAGAAGATGGCAAAATAGTTAAACTGTTTTGCATATCTCTTCTTAATATTCAAATGTATTTGGGTTTCTAGTGTCAGCTTTTAAGTTTAGGTATCTTAAGTCATCTCCTATCTTTACAGAGGCTAAGATATTCCAGCGTCCCTCTTTTGGTAAGGTAACGCTTTTAAAACTGTAAACACCCTCTTTTATTTGTGGATTTTCCAAGTTTATATCATATTTATGCTCATCAGGGCGTGTTATTACGGCTTTTATTTCTGCAGTGTTAACTGCTTGAGCATCTTTTGTAGTAACTATCTTATACTCTATCTTAGTCTCTTTTGTTGAGATTGGTCTGCTTATGAAAGTCAGCTTATATTTTTTATCAAAATCTAATTTTTTTAAGATAATATCATTTGCATTTTTATCATATACGTGATAATTTTGCATGTTCATATCACTACTTTCAACAGGATATTTCATAGTCTCCATAACTGTAAAATAGATAAGTGCAATCACTCCTAAAAAAGAGAGTGCAATACCATAAGGCCATCTTAGTGCTTTATCTTTTTTCATTATTTGCGTTTCCTTAGAGTATATTTTCTTTTTATATATAGATATAGTGCATATAGCAAAAAGCCGTAAAACAGAACTCTTAAGACCATAAACACCTCTTTATTGGCATTTCCCGGAGCAGATAGTAACTTTATCTGTTTTGCATCAGCTATCTGATCTACTATATCTGTATATCCATTTTGAATAGCTGCACCAAACTTCTCAGCAACAGTAGCTTTTTTTGCTTTCATAGTTAAGATAGGCAGTATCGTACCGCTATTTGGCATAGGGCTTAATATCTGCTCTTTATCTATAAGTTTGTACATTGAAACCGGTCTAGCCAATATATCTATCTGCTTATCATACTCCGAAAGAGTTAATAAAATAAACGGCTCTTTTAGCTCTTTTGCAACACTCTTCTCATAGGTCGCTATATCCATACCTTTTGGCAGCTCTTTTATCACTATCACATAGACAGAGATACCACTTTTTTCATATAACTCTTTTCCGATAGAGTTTATCTCACTATTTACATAATCAAGATATACCACTTCATCTTTGTAAAAATACTTAACAGGGTCTGGATCACTTAATAGCGATATTTTTTTTGAGTGTGCTATCTCATTAGCTAGATCACAATACCCACTCACTATTGCACGTCCTACTTTTTGCTCTTTTGTCTCATTTTCAGAGCTGTTTCTCAGTATAGGCAATATAGTTCCGGTATTTACGGTAGGATTTAAAATTTTACTCTCATCAAACAGACTCTCCAACTCTTTTGATGATGTAAATATATCAACCTCTTTTTTTGACTCATTTAGTATCAAAACGATAGCAGGTTCAGTAAAATTTGACATTATCTTCTGTTCATATTCAAGCATCGTCGTATCTTTAGGTAGCTCTTTTAATACTACCGCAAATAGTGAGATAGAACTTTTTTCATGTAACTCTTTACCGATTTTGTTTATTTTATTGGTGACAGAATCGAGAAAAACTACTTCATCTTTATAGAGATAATTTGCAAAAAGTGTTGTGGAGAAAAGCAGTAAGAGGGCCGCAAGCCCTCGTGAGATATTCAATTAAGTTACCTTAACCGACAAAAAGATGGTTTGGAGTAAGAACTGCATAAAGTGTATATGCAGCACTTATAATTAGTCCAATAGTAATAACTACTTCAAGGTTTTTCATTACAACTCTCCTTACTTGTGAATGACAATATGCGAAGCACTTGTCGTATCAATCATCTTAATATCTTTTGCATCTTTAATAGTATAAAAAGTTTCAGAGTTAGCTTTTTGAACTCCGATGCCCCATACTGTCAAACCAGCTAAGATTGAAAGCAACAAAAGCGTTGCTATTAACATACCAGGAATAGCTTCAAAAGCAAATATACTTCTATGTTCCACTATCTCTCCTTTACTTGCTTAAGCTAGTGACATACGCACCAACTGCTTTAATTTGTTGCTCATTTAGGATGTCAAATGATGGCATCTGACCAATAGCACCTTTTTTACCATGTTTAAGTACGGTAGCGACTAATTCAGGGTTAAACTCAGCGATACTTGGAGCTACCATAGGCATACCTTTACCGTCAGCACCATGACAAGCAGCACAAGTACCGGCAAATATATCAGCACCGTCACCTTTCATACCGTTTGAAACGTATGAAGCAACCGTAGCAATCTCTGCATCAGTGATAAGAGCATTTGTATTCATGTTAAATAGACCGTTACGATCTGGCATTGGAGCTGCGAAACCTAAGTTATTAGATCCGTTTTCAACTACATGCTTAACTGAAATCTCTTGAATACGTTTATTTAAATCTGCCGCTTTACCATCAATACCATCAGCCGCCAAACCATGACACTGTGCACATTGAACAATAAATACAGACTCACCCATAGCAACTAAAGTATCATGATCCATATTTGCATATTGTGCTGCAAATTTTGCATCATGAGATTTAACTTCTTTATTGTACTCACCTATTTGAGAGTAAGCATTTACAGGATAACCTGCTATAAAATACCACATAGCCCAAACAATAAGACCTAAAAATATAACTGCCCAACCGGTAGGAAGCTCGTTTTTATACTCACCTATTCCATCCCAGTTCTCTTCTGCAAGTTCACCACTAGCAGTATCATTTTGCATCTGACGAACATACTTAACTACAACAAATACTGCAATTACAACAAGTGCAGCCGCACCAGCAACAGCAAGTTGGTTAATGATGTCTTGACCCATACCGCCTTTTGATCCACCAACAGCCATATATGTTGCTCCTAGCATAGCCGCAACAAAAATAACTCCCCATAGCATTAACTTATTCATTATGCCTCCTTTTTTTTCGTCTCTTTTTTCGAGACCTCTTCTACCGGTATATCGGTAATATTGTCATTGAGAGCTATATCGCCATACTTCTCATAGTCACATGTACCCTTCTTTTTAGCAGTGTATAGATGGTAGATGTACCCATAAAGTACAAGTACCAAAAAAGCTGTAAAGAAAAAATAGGCATATGCCTGAATCTGTGCAATATCCACTCTAACCTCGCTTACTTAAGACTATTCAAATATGCAATTAATGCAACAATTTCAGGAATTTTTCCTGCTGCTACTGCATCTTTTACATCTTGATTTTTCATAGATGCCGCAATAACTTTTGCATCTGCTAAAGCCTCTGCATTAGCTGCAGTTACATCAGCAGCCATCTTGACTATCTGCGTTGAACCGTCTTTCATAGGAATTGGTTTGTTATAAGGTACATTAAATACTTTATTAACAGTTACCATTTCTGCATAAGCTGTATCAATATCTGCACTGTTTTTAAACAGCCACTTATACGCAGGCATTACTGAACCCGGAACAACTCCGGCAGGATCCCACATGTGATTTTCGTGCCAATCTGTTGTACGAACATTACCGATACGGTGTAAATCCGGACCAGTACGTTTTGAACCCCAAAGAAAAGGACGATCATACGCATATTCACCACTGATTGAGTAGTGACCATAACGGTCTGTTTCGGCCTTAAATGGACGAATAAGTTGTGAATGACAAGCATTACAATCATTTTTAATATAGACATGACGACCGGCAAGCTCTAAAGTTGAATAAGGCTTAGTACCGATTGCTGGACGAGATTGCTCAGCAAAGTTTGGTAGAACTTCTACCAGACCGGCAAATGCAATTGTAACAAATACTCCTACCGCGAAAAAGAACGGGTGTTTTTCTAACCAATGAAACATAATATTATCCCTCCTCTTATGCGCCCATAGGCGATGCGTTTTGCATTTCTGATTCATCAACTTCTTTTGAAGCGCCACTCATTGTTTTAAACATATTGTAAGCGAAAAGGAAAACACCAAGCAGGTATAAACTTCCACCGACAGCACGAATAGTATAGTATGGATGTAAAACAGTTACCGTATCGATAAATGAGTAAGCTAAGTTACCAAATTCATCATGAGCACGCCACATCATACCTTGAGTAATACCCGCAATCCACATTGATGTAAAGTAAAGAACAACACCGAGAGTCTGAATCCAGAACTGAGTGTTCATCAATGATTTTGAGTAAATTTCACGTTTAAATACACGTGGAGCCATGTGGAAAAGTGCAGCAAATATCATAAATGCAACCCAACCAAGAACACCATCATGTACGTGACCGATAATCCAATCTGTAAAGTGAGCAAGTGCATTTACTGATTTGATAGCTTGAATAGGACCTTCAAGAGTAGAGAACATATAAAATGTTGATGCTAAAACCATGAATTTAATCAGTGGATTAGAAGCAACTTGTTGCCACTCACCCTTCATTGTAAGAAGCATATTGATCGCTGAACCCCAAGATGGAAGAATTAAAACTACAGAGAAAACTGAACCCATAGTCTGCATCCAATCCGGAACAGTTGAGAAAAGAAGGTGGTGACCACCTGCCCAAAGATAAACAAACATTAATCCCCAAAAAGATAGTAAAGATAGCTTATATGAGTAAACTGCTTGACCAGACTCTTTTGGTAAGAAGTAATATATCATTGCAACAATAGGAGTTGTGAAAACAAACGCAACCGCATTGTGACCAAACCACCACTGAACAAGTGCGTCATTTGTACCTGCATACATAGAGACCGAGTGCCAAATAGAACCAACACCGGCTACGAAGTATGTAGGAACTTCCATATTGTTAAATAGATAAAGCATCGCAACTGCTAAAAATGCAGCGATGTAGTACCAGATAGAGATATATAGTGCTTTTTCACGGCGAATACCGATTAAACCAAAGATACTAATACCCCATAAAACCCAAACAACAACAACACCAATATCTATCGGCCATTCAAACTCTGCATACTCTTTTGATGAAGTTATACCAAGTAGCAGTGAAACTACAACAGCAGCAACTACGATAACATAAAGAATAAACTGAAGTTTACCAATAAACATTAAAAATGGCGACTCTGCCATTGACACTTTTAATACACGCTGACCTACATAGTACCATGTAGCCATAATACCACTTACAGTAAATCCGTAAGCTACGGCATCCGTGTGAAGTGGACGTAAACGGCTAAAGTTTGTAAACTCTGCCACTCCCTGACCTAATGCAGTATTAACTGCTGGAAATGCTAACTCCCAAGCAAGAATAACACCTATAAGCATACCGACTAGACCTAATAAAATTGTTGCGACCATAAACCATTTCGCAACCGTATAGTCATACTCTAATGGACGATTCTCCATATACAGCCTCCTTTAAGATTCAAAGCATAATAGTCTCTATCCAAGCAATCCAAAAAGAACCAAAAAGATTGGTACTATCTGAATTGCTTTAAAATAGAAACTAATAAACATATAATATTAGCTATGTGAAGTTTTAAAAACTCTTAAATTGTTAATTTTTCTTAACAAATTGCTATTAAGCTTAAAAAT
>WFND01000136.1 GCA_015484575.1 Helicobacteraceae bacterium | reverse complement strand
ATTATTTTTATATATTGAGTCTAAATACTGTTGATTTGAGTCTAAAAGATCAAATTCAAGATTTGTCTGGATTATAGGCATTATTGTATTTACAAGGAGAATATTTCTATCATGTTCTGCTTCTAAGACAGTTTGGCTGACACTCTCATAATGTTTAAATTGTAAAAATGAAAATATGATAATCATAAAAATAATACTTAAAAAGATTATCTTATTTTGCAAATTAAAAATCTTATTCACTACTTCTCCTCATAAAATATTTTTGAAACAGACAAAAGAGTGTTTTTAAAGATAATTTCACTCTGCTTTGCCGCTTTAATATTTAGATACGGTTTTAAATTTCTACCTACATGTAAAGAGAGTATCACTCCATCTTTTAGGTAAGTACTACTGTAAGACATGGTGATTATATGATTTTTTATGCAGTAAGCCAATACTTTATCTATCTTGAACTCACTACTGTCAAAAAGAAAAACAAGAGAGTTTTTCGGACTATTTTTAAAATCATCATATAGTATTGAACTTATCTGTATATATCTGTTTTTTAGTCCATTTGGGTAATTTTTTCGTATGTATGATTTAAGCAAATCTGCACTACTTTCATCACCCTCTTCATAGAGTATAGTTATGTAAATTTTTCTAGATCTGTCCCATTTGATATTTTTATTCATCAAGATAATACGAGGAGCAATCTTTGCATGAATCTGTAACATTTTCGGCTCATAAGTGTATGCAAAGAGCGTCTTATATATAAGAAAAAAATATACTAAAAACCTAATCAAAACTTATATTCACCTTGTAGCAGGTAGTTTCGACCTTCTCTAATATTTCCACCGTTATGTCTATTGTAATAGCTAGGATATTTTACACTTGCATCAAAAATATTTTTTGCACTAAGATGAAAATTCCAGTGATAAGATGAGACAAGATTTAGTGTTAAATCCAGTGTTGTATATGCTTTAAGCGGATCATTTTCTTCTCTATGGTCAAAATCTTGATTTCTTGGACGCTCTCCTATATGTTTTAGCAGCACTGATGTTGATATACTTGGAGTAATATAGTGGATATAATAGGCTTTTAGCATAAATTTGGCAACCCCTGCCATACTCTGCTTAATACCTTTATCGGGTGTTTCATACTCTGTCTCATTATAACTTGCGTTTATATAGAATTGATTTTGTAGATATGGTACAAATGTATATGCAATCTCTCCTCCATAAGAGCTTCTTTGAGAATAATTTTTGTATCCGCCGGGTTCTTGTGAATCATCTATGTCTATAACATCACTTAAAATTGAGTAATAGACATTTGCTTGAATATGGTGCTTATCTGAATTTTTAAAAATCGCTACCGCTTCAAAAGTATCACTGGTTTCTGCACTTAAAGAGTTGTTTCCCGGTCTTGTTCCATCATCTTCACCATACTCTACACTGTACTGTTCAATCCAAGATGGAGCACGAAAAGCGTGTCCGTAATTAAGTTTGAAACTCCACATCTGCCGTGGTGTATATACTAGACCAAACTGTGCACTAGGATAGAGTTTTTTCTCTTTAGTATAATAATCAAATCTCAAAGCCAAGAGTGTATCTAACGTATCTGAAATATCTATATTGTCACGAAAATAGGCACTGAAAATATTACGTTTAACACCTTGTGTAAAAATTGCACGTTTGCCATATGGAGATATATTGTCATCAATACTATTTTGCATCTCTTGAAGAGATTGAAAATATACTCCACTTACTATATTTTGATTATCATAGGCACTGTATTGAACTTCTGATTCTAATGTGAAACGCTGTTCGCTCTCATCTATGCTAAAATCGTATGGTATCCATACTCTATAAGCCGCTGGATAAAAATCTTGTGCATTCATATGCAATTTAAGATGAGAGTAACCAACTTTTGTATCTATCTTTGTATCACTGTTTATATAATCTTCATAACCGATTTCAGCAAAAATATACTGCTGTTTTGTTCTATTACCCTTCTGTTCTTCCAATCTCTCATCCCAACCATAATAGTTACCGCTACTCTCATTTTTCAATCGTGTTTTAAAAGATAAATTTTTATGCTTAAAAGCAAGGGCAAAACTATAATCATCAAGGGCTTCTTGAGTTTTGGCATCTCCTGTATAATCACGTAACTCTCCTGTTGAGGGATCCATAAGATGCTCTTTAGGAATATAACTCTCATCTACATCTATGCGTCTGTTATGCTTTTGATAATATATATCTGCATACATTTGTGTTTCATCATCTAAATCGTAATGTTTTTTTGCTCCACCCATAAGATACTCATTGCTTCCTCCTGCAAAAAAGAGAGAGTCTGAAGTTCTAGCAGCTTGTGTAGTGATAACATTTATAACACCGTTTAATGCACCCGTACCGTAAAGTGCAGATCCCGGTCCACGAAGTACCTCGATACGGCTTATAATATCTATTGGCAGATTCAGATAAAAACTGCTGTTGCTAAACATACCCATATCTATGCCTACACCGTCTATAAGTAGCTTTGCCTTGTCAAAAGTGTAATTATTTGGATTATCAAATCCACGAATAATAACTTTTTTAATGCCGACTTGATTTATAGATGTTTCAACACCGGGAAGGAGTGATAGTGCTTCAAATAGAGTTTTAACACCCAAAAGAGAGAGCTGTTCATGCTTTAATACGGATACAACTGAAGGAGTATAGTCTATATTTAACTTTGAAGCTGTAATCTCTTGTGTTGCATCTTCAAGCAGAGCAGAGAAATCATTTAGCTCACTAGAATCCGCTAGAGCTACGGTAGCTATCAATAAGATGATATTTATCTTTTTATTCATAATGCCCTTTTATACATTGTAGTATAATATATTTTTCATATATTTTGTAAAAAAAATACTCTATGACAAGGATTAAAAGATGAGAAAGATATTTTTGCTACTTTTAGCACCACTTATAGCATCTGCATTTGAGCTTGGCTCACAGGCTTTACATGTAACACTTCAAGGAGATGATGGAGGGATGCTAGATGGTTCTGCTTGGGATAGCTCAATGCTTAAAAATAAGGTACACGTACTTTTTTATGTCGATCCAGATGAAAAAGATACAAATTCAGCCTTAACACAAGCACTTAAGGAGAAAAAATTTGATCGCAGTCGTTACGCTTCTGTTGCTATCATAAATATGGCAGCAACATGGTTACCGAACTTTGCCATAGCATCAACTCTGAAAGAGAAACAAAAAGAGTTCCCCGATACTATTTATGTAAAAGATTTAAATAGAGTTCTTGTCAAAGAGTGGAAGATAGCAGATGAGAGTAGTGATGTTATACTTTTTGATAAAAACGGTAAAGTTATTTTTATAAAAGAGGGTAAAGCAGATAGAGAAGATATTGATAAGTTGATAAGTTTGATTGAGGAGAATATATAGATGAATCAAAAAGAGACACTTTTTTCATTAAGTATAAAAGATTTTTTTACAAAAGAGATATTGAAACTGGCTATATATCCACTTATAATTACTGCTATTGTGATGTATGGACTATTTTTTGTTGCCGCAGATTACGGTTTGGATCAGCTATCACAAGCACAGATTGAGGTTCATCAGACTCAAACAGATATAGATTCTGAGGGCATGACTCATACAAAAGAGTTAAATGAATTTTTCTCCGGCTCATCTATCATGACATTTTTACTTAAATACTCATTTACCTCATGGATTATCAGCTTTTTTGTATATACCGTGGGTTCATTTATGGTGATGTATCTCTCTGTCATTATATCTCTGTTTATCATCGGATTTTTAACACCTTGGATACTGCCTATAATAAGAGACAGACACTATAAAAACATAAAGATAGAAGGCTTCGGCTCTATTACGGAAGTGACATGGTTTTTCATCAAAACTATTTTTATTATGTTAGCTATGATGTTGTTGCTTGTACCATTTTATTTTATACCTCTATTAAATATTGTGGCTTTAAACCTCCCTTTTTATTATCTTTTTCATAGACTGCTAAATTTTGATGTAGGCTCTACTATATGCACAAAAGATGATTATAAAAAGATTATGTTTTACAAGGGCAACTCCATACGCCTAAGAACATTTGCCATGTATCTTGTCACAATGATTCCGTTTATTGCTATATTTACTATGGTTTATTTTGTAGTCTATCTAGGACATATATATTTCAATGAACTCTCTAAGATGTCTGCTGAGCAAGAACTCTTGTCATAGTATCTGCATCTAATGGTTTGCTGTATAAAAAACCTTGAATATCATGGCAACCGTGTTTTTGCAAGAAGAGCTTCTGCTCTTCATTTTCTACACCTTCGGCTAATACGTTAAGATTCATATTTTTGGCAAGTTCTATAACAGTAATTGCTATGGCAACAGACTCCACATCATTAGGAATATCTTTAACAAATGAGTAATCAATCTTTAATTTATGAATAGGAAGACGTTTTAGCAATGATAAAGATGAGTAACCGGTTCCAAAATCATCCATAGCTAACAGTATGCCCATTTTTTGAATCTCTCTTAATCTAGCCAAAGCTTTTTCCGTATCATACATGATGGAGCTTTCTGTCACCTCTATCTCTATCCATGATGGAGAACACTCCTCTTTTTTCAAAATAGATGCAATCTTAAAGATAAAATCACTCTCTTGCAACTGTTTAACAGATACATTAACGGCAACTCTACCAAACTTATAACCTTGCATATGCCAAATAGATGTCTGACGTGCGGCTAACTGCAACACCTTCTCTCCCAAAGCGATAATAAGACTACTATCTTCCGCCAAAGAGATAAAATCCACCGGTGACAATTTACCTAGTGTCGGATGTTCCCACCTGACTAAAGCTTCCATACCTATGATAGTATCATCTCTTGAGTCATATTGAGGCTGATACTCTAGTATAAATTCATTATTTTTAAGAGCATTACGAATGGAACTCTCCATATTTACCCACTGCATAGCTTTGTCTGTCATGTCAGAAGTATAAAACTGATACCTATTTCTACCTATCTCTTTAGCTTTATACATTGCAGAGTCAGCATTTCTAAGCAGAGATTCACAGCTGTCTCCATCTTTTGGATACATACTAATCCCTATACTAACTGATGTATAAAGTTTATGTTCTTTGTATTCAACAACTTTAGATACCTCTTTTACCAGTTTATTTACGATATCAACAATACCATGCTCATAACCCTCAAGAATAATAGTAAACTCATCACCTCCAAGTCTTGCTACGGTATCAACCTCTCTTACACTATTTCTTAAACGATACGCTACACTCTCAAGAAGAAAATCACCTGCACTGTGTCCCAAAGAGTCATTTATCTGTTTAAAATGGTCTAAATCCAAAAAGAGTACAGCTATATTTTGCTGTGAACGTTTTGCCAATTTTAGTGCATGTTTAAGTCTATCTAAAAATAGTAGTCGATTAGGAAGACCGGTTAAAGTATCATGATGTGCCAAATGACGAAGACTCTCTTTTTGCTCACGAAGTTCAACCTGTGTCATAATGTGAGTCGTAATATCATGTCCAACTTCAATAACAGCTTCCACCTCATCATCTTCACCCAAAAGCGGTGTTGCTGAAATTTCATAATATTTACTATCACTGTTTTCATTAGTGCGGTTATGAAGTGTGGTAATATTTTTTTTGTATTTTATAACATCAGCTAAGGGGCATGGATAATCCACACCATTACACGGGGAGACTCTCTTATGTAAAACTTCATAACATCTAGGAGTATTTACATCTTTTAGGGAATTGTCTTGTATAGAATCCATGGCGACCTTATTCATCATAGATATAGAGTAATCACTATTGATAACCATAACAGAATCTGAAACTCCATCGACAACCTCTTGCAGAAATAATTTCTGTCTATATAACTCATCTGTTTTCTCTTGAACTCTATATTGTAAAACAGAGTTAAACTGCTCCATAGACCTCGAATTTCTTTTCATAAATACAAATAGTACAAACATCATTAAAAAAGCGTAACTAATAGTTATTAGAACATAAAAATCACGTTTTGATTGGTATATCTGAGAAAAATCTATAGATGATAAATTCATAAGATACAAGATATGACCTATCTTAGTACCGTCATCATAAAGAGTATTAAAAAACACCACCTTATCTAACTCTCTATCTTGATAAAAATTCTGTTTTGAGGATAATATCTTATCTACGTTTTGAGATTTTAAAAAATCAATATCTTCTATATTTGTGCCATTATTTATTAAAAGATATTTTTGAATAAAATTATTTTTTCCTAAAATTGATAACTGTGTTGAGTAGCTTTTATCTACTAGGATAACCGGTTTGATACCCATCAAAGAGACATCTTTTACTATTGAATCAAATCTTGTGATAACTTCAAACAGTCCTAATGTTAAACGATTTGAGAATATTGGAACATATACTTTTAAAATTATTCCATCTTCACTGACACTTAAAATAGTTTTTACTTTTCTGTTATATATGATAGAGAGAGTATCTACATCTTTATCTATAATACTATCACTATCTTTATAGGATTTACTACTATAAAAAACCTTACCCTCTTTACTTGTAACACGAAAAGAGGCACTCTTTACAGCTGTATTTTCTTGTAAATATTTCAAAAATGAGCTATAAGTAAGAGAAGAAAAGTTATTTTGCAAAATATCATTTATAAGCTCTTTATCACTACTAAGAGCAAGTGCCAAGTAAGAGAGAGACTCCTTTTTTGCAGAGATGGATCTATTTATCTCTTTTTCAAACTTTTTTGCCATATGCTTAAGTTCATCTGTCTTTAACTGCTTCATACGTTTTTCAATAAAAATAGAACTTATACCGATAAGCACACCATACAGAAGTATTGAGACACCCAAAAGTTTTATTATCATAATACTCTGTGCACTTTTAGAATTCATAATATAAATTCCACCTGACGTTCAAGCAAGAGTTTTATCTTTTCTAAGCTTTTAAAATTGGCTTGAACCGTTATAGTAACCTCTGATGACATAAACTCTTTATCTATGATTTGAATATCCTCTTGTTTTAGTATATATTCGACTTGAGATAAGTTACTATACTTACATGTAAACTTTAAATTAAATTTTTTCTCATATTTAACCAATTTGCTATCTTTAAGCACAAGATTTACAGCGTCACTGTATGCACGAACTAAACCACCTGTTCCAAGCTTAGTTCCACCAAAATATCTTACTATAACTACAGCAACATTTATAAGTTCATTACCTTGAAGCACATGCAGAGACGGTTTGCCGGATGTTCCTCTTGGCTCTCCATCATCACTGCTACCCTCAACTATCTGTTCATACTCATTCATATAACGAAATGCACTCACAAAATGTCTCGCTTTTGGATGTTCTTGTTTTAAATTATCTAAAATGGCATTAAATTGACTATAAGGCATTAAATGTGCTATAAACTTTGACTGTTTAACTTCTAAAGTATCACTAATATGTGCATTACATGTAAACATAGGTATAATTTTACCTAAAAATCATATAAAGAGTTCCATGATGTCATTTGTAAAAAATTTAAAATACCGTTTTATCAACGCTTTTAGAGAAGTATTTTTATATCACTATAGCTCTTTAGAGTTTCGTGCAAAACTTTTTGCCTGTGTTATCTCAGCAAATAAAAATTTTGGTGAATGTGAATTTGAAGTTGTAAAAAATGCGGGAGCATTGATATATAGCGATGAAGCACGTATATCTTCTCTTGAATATACTACAAAAGAGTATGTGCAAAAGGTTGTTGATGAAAATGGTTTAAATAACGATATGCTTATAGAAGACGTGCTTAGAGATCTTAAAGATATTCCAAGATATGCTAAAAAAATCGATACGGATATGTTAAAAACTTTAATAAAATGTCATCACGATACGGATACAAAGATATATCAAAAACGAATTATAGAGCTTTTTAACTCTTTAAAAGAGGAGTATAGCTCTAAAAAATAGTCATACATCAAATCTATCTTTATCAAAAAAGGTATCATCGGATATATTTGAAAATGAAGCATTTACACTTACAAATATATCTGGAAACCTCTTTTCTAAATCTGCTAACATATTTTTCATATCTTCTCTAGCATGTGGCATCTTAATATCAAAACGCATAGATGGACAAGCTTCATCTCCTATGGTAGGCATACCGTTTTCTAACGCAGCAGCTGCAAGTTGACGCTCTCTCATCTGAATAAGTGGACGAATCACAATCAGACCATTTCCGGCTCTGTACTTTGGAGCAAGACTACGCATCTGACCGTTATATATCATATTCATAAAAAAACTCTCTACGGCATCATCAAGATGATGACCCAATGCCACTTTATTACAACCAAACTTTTCTGCCGCACTATATAGTGAACCACGTCTCATTCTTGAAAAAAAGCTACAGTAAGAGGAGTTTTTTCTTATCTTATCTTTTGCAACACTATATATATTTGTATCATATATCTCATGTGCTATATCATGCTCTTTACAGTGCTTTATTAATTCATCAAAATTTTCATTCATACCGTAAGATACGGTAACTGCGATAAATTCAAAAGAGAACGGAGCACGGCGTTGTTGCTGTTTTAGAGCATGAACCAAAGTCAGAGAATCTTTTCCTCCACTTAAGCCGACAAGAATCTTATCACCCTCTTGGATAAGTTCAAAAGTAGCATTTGTCTTACCTAACTGTGTCATAATCTTTTTAGAGAGTTTAATTCCCAATTTTTTCAACCATCTTCATAATAAACGTAGCACTCTCCTGTGCAGAACTCTCTAAAAATTCATCAAAATTAAAACTAGCATCCATATCTGCCGTATCACTAATGGCTCTAAGTATCAAAAAAGGCACTTGCAAAGCTTCACATACAACCGCTACTGACGTTCCCTCCATCTCTAAAGCATCAGCATTAAATGTAGCACTTATCCAATCTTTACGCTCTTGAGAGTGAACAAATTGATCACCTGTGGCGATTATCCCCTCTTGCAATTTTATATTCATATCAGATGCAACATCATTAGCAATAGCTATAAGCTCTTTTTCTGCATTAATAAATTGTGAACCCTCAGGAACAAAGCCGTGAGGATGTCCAAATGCGGTAATATCCAAATCATGCTGACAAAGTGCATTTGCAACAATCAAATCACCTATCTTTAAACTTGGATTTATCCCACCGGCAACACCGCTAAATAGAAGCAACTCTGCTTTGAATTTTTCTATCATACTAGCAGCGGTTAGAGTTGAGAATACCTTTCCTATCTTTGAGTAAGCCACTACAATATCATGTCCGGCATATCTGCCTTCATAGTAGTTATTTAGAGCATATTTTGTTGTGCTGTAAGTTCCTATCTTTTTTAAAATCGGCTCAATCTCTTCCGGCATTGCACCCATAATTGCTATTTTCATCTTAGTCCTTTTTTGCTATCCACTTCTGTACATTATGAAGTCTATGATTAAGCTCAACGCTCAAAACATCTTCAGTAAAATTTTCCAATCTATGCTCTATCTCCCCACGAGGTGTAACAACACGACTGCCTCCCCAGAAACCTATGCCATCTTCAAAACCTACACGATTTACAAAAATAACATAAGCACTGCATAATATGGCAGTAGATTTTACCAAAGCATCCCATTGAGACTCTATAAGTATCCCCTCATCACTAAAATCTCTAGCAGGAGAAGCTACATGTAAGAAGATAATATCTGGCTTCAAACGTGCTAAAGTTGCTATCGTTTCAGCTCTCCATAAATCTTCACACACAAGCATAACACTCTGTCCAAATTGTGACTCAAACAGAGATATACCATCGCCTTTAAAGAAGTAACGTGCCTCTTCAAACATACCGTAATTCGGCAGGTGCATTTTTGTATGAATATGTTGTAATTTTCCTTTTGAAAAGTATAAAGCACTATTGTATATACGCCCATCTTCTCTAATAGCCGCACCTATAGCAATATCAACATCTACACTAGCAGCTTTTAATGAATCAAGCTCATCTAAAGCCCAAGCATCTTCATAAAGCTTATCCTGAAGCATATAGCCATTTAGTGCTAACTCCGGAAAGACCAACACATCACTCTGTTTATGCTCTTTAACTATCTCTAAGACAGAGCTTAAATTACTTCTGTTAAGCTTAGGTGAGTATTGAATTAAAGCAACTTTCATGAGAGAGTTTCTATCGCCTTATTTAGTGAATCCATATCAGAGATATTTATCGTCTTCAGCTCTTTTGCTATACGACGGTTTAAGCCACTAAGAACTTTACCGTTTCCAAACTCGATTGCCATATCAATATCCGGTGCTACTGCCAATATGGACTGTTTATACTTTACAGGTTTAACAAGCTGTTGACTAAGCAATTCAAGAGCCTCCTCTTTGCTACTGTATGGTTGTGCGGTTACATTAGAGATAACGGGAGCTGAAAAGTTATCTCTTAATAACTCTTGCATCTGAACTTTTAAAGGCTCTTGAGCAGACTCTAATAGCTGACAGTGACTTGCAACCGACATATTTAAAACCAAAGCACGTTTTGCCCCTGCTTCTTTAAAAGTGTTCACTAAAGATTCCAAATCCGCCTTTAATCCCGCAACAACAAGCTGTCCATCTTGATTATAGTTTGCTGCCCACACCTTTTTGCCATCTTTTCGGGCATCTTCACAAACTTTTTCTACATCATCATCACCCATTCCCACTATAACCATCATACCCGCATCTATATCACTACAAGCCTCCTGCATTAAAGCTCCACGCTTATGAACAAGAGTCAGTGCATCTAAATAATCCAATGCACCGGTAGCACTAATAGCACTAAATTCACCAAGTGAATGACCTAAAAACAGAGCAGCTTTGGTTGGTAGGGCATCTTGAAAAAGACGATAAGCAACCAATGAGACAAGTAAAATTGCCGGTTGTGTGTATGCCGTCTCGTTAATAGTATCATTTTCTTCAAAAAGCAGAGCTTTAAAATCTATACCCGTATGCTTAGAAGCACTATCTATCATCTCTCTAGCTACTTCACTCTCTTCATAAAAACTTTTTCCCATACCTATACTTTGGCTTCCCTGCCCCGGGAAAATCATCGCTATCTTTTTCATACTTATCCTTATGTTTTTAGTCCAAAAACTTCATTTTCGGCAATTTTTTTACGTAGTGTATTTCTATTTAGTCCTAATCTCTGTGAGAGTTGTAACTGTGATTTAAAACGTTTCATTCCCGCTTGAATCAGTGGTATCTCGTATAGATGCAAGAAGTTTCTATAATCATTATTTGAGCCGATTTTATCTATAAGATAATTTTGCATAATTGTCATCAATTCTGATTCATCAATATCGTCTAACAGATAGTTCATCATAATCTGACGTCTAAGTGAATAAGCATTTTTAGATAAGTCCGGTTCTATCTTTGATAGATCAAAATCCGACTCTATAGAAAAAATATTTTTAGCTTCTTGTACAAAAAGTTTTTGTAACATTAATATATCTTCTACTCTTTGACTTAATGGAGGAAGAGGAATTTTAATACTAAAATATTCATCATAATATTCGCTTCTTTGCAGATTAGTTGTTGTAGCAATTACTCTTACACTACTGCTTTCAATAGAGTTAAATAGCTCTTTAATATTTGGAGAGTTGTCAAGATTAAAGACAATTATGGACTCACAAGCGGCAAGAGTCGAGATAATCTCATCATGATGCAGAGCATTAAACATTGGAGCGTCTGGAAGAATATATTTGGCAAGAGAACGTTTACCTGTACCATTCTCACCGCTAATAAGAGCATTAACGGTAAGACTTTTTAATAAATTTGCGGTTTTAAATGCCTCTTTTGAGGCAGGAGAAGAGCTTAAAAAGCTAGTGACATCCACAGCCAGTGCCACCGTCTGTACCACAACATCCGTCATCTGTTTTGTTCTCTTCTGGAACACCTGTCATCTTCTCTTCTTCTGAAGCATCACGTACACTATTTAGTGTAACTGAAAACATTAACTCTTTTCCAGCTAGAGGGTGGTTGAAATCTATCAAAACATTCTCTTCTTGAATCTCTTTAACAACTACCTGCACAGTACCGCCATCTTCGCCTTGACCATATAGTGTCATACCAACATTAAGATCAATACCTGCAAACTGCTCTTTAGGAACTTCTTGTTGTGCCTCTTCATTATACTCACCATAAGCGTCCTCAGGTTTAACCAAGATGTCAGCTGATTGACCTAGTTCCATATCTACAAGCCCATTTTCTAAACCGGGAATAATCTGACCTTTGCCAAACATAAATACTAAAGGTTCTCCACCGATATTGCTATCTACTACGTTAGCTCCATCACGAACTTCATACTGAATTGATACTACTTGATTTTCTGCTATTGCCATTGTTTTACCTTATTTTATTTTTTTGGGATTTTATCATATAAAAATATGATACTGCTGAAAAGTGTTAGCTATTTAAGTTTAGCTAATCTTACTTCAGCTTTTTGTGCCAATTTACTATCTGGATATGAAGATATTAATGCACTTAAAAATGCTTTTGCATTTTTAATATCTCCTGTTTTTTCCATTGCTACTGCACTATGAAGCAACAATGTAGGCATATAAGATGCCTTATCGTATATTCTAGCACTCTCTTTAAAATATGAAATCGCCTTTTTATACTCTTTTCTATAATACCACATCTCGCCAATCATATAGTGAGCACGTGCAGGTTTATAGTTATGCTCAATTAAAAAAGTGTAATACTTAATAGATTTTGTATAAAACTTTTCATCATATAACTTTTTAGCTTTTTTAGCTACCTCTGCTTTACTCATACCTTCATAGGTATCAGTAGATTTTTTTGAGCTAATACTTTTAAAACTTTTAGATACGCTAGATTTGAAACTATTTATATCTTTGATAACAGCATTAAACTCATCTTTTGAGACATAATTTGCATTTATTGTATCTATCATCGTAGAAAATTCTGTTAAGACAGTTTTAAGCTGTTGAATATTCTGCTCATTTTCAGATATTTTCTCAAATAGCTCCTTCTCTCTCTGTAGAGTTTCGGTTTTTGAGAGTTCATTAGCACTTTTTATCTTATTGAGTTGTATCTTATTTGCCTGACTCTTTTCACTTATACCCTCAATAATAGTCTCTATACCATCAAGACGTTCTTGAATAGTCTCTACACGACTGCTTTGTGAAAATGTCTTTTTTTCAATATTTTCGAGAACTTTTTTGTTTGAAAGGATATGTTTTTCTGTCTCAGTTAAGCCGTAAGGATTTTCACTATCCAAGTTACCGGCACCGAAGACCGATGGTTCAGATGCCGATAAGATAGAAGAAATAAAAAGTATAAAAAGCGTTAATCGCATTTTTATGGAAGAAGTTTAAAATCTACGCGACGATTTTTCGCCCAGCACTCTTTGCTCTGTTCAGTACACAGAGGATTACTTTCGCCATAACTTATCATAGAGATACGTTCAGCAGATACACCTTTATCAATTAAAGCAGACTTTACACTGTTAGCACGTTTAAGACCAAGAGCGTAGTTGTACTCATCACTACCCCACTCATCACAGTTACCTTCAACTTTTATCATGTAAGCACTGGCTTTAGAGTTTGCTAAAGCAGCGTTATCACTAACTTTGTCTGCCATATCAGGTGTAAGTGAGTATTGATCAAATGCGAAGTTAACGCTTTTCATCTCTCCTTCTAAATCAACCATACTCATCTCATTGCTATCGCTTCCATTGTTGGCATTTTCATCAACAACCACATCAGTACCTGTAACAGTTTCACTGTTTGAGTTACTGTTATTGCTACTGCTCTGCTGTGAAGTCGAATTTTTTGTTGCATCAATAGATGGATCTTTTGTGCTACAACCAGTAAAAATTAGAGCTGCTACCACAGCACTAGTAAGTAAAACTTTTTTCATCTCTTATTACCCTTTTTTAAATTAGCGTCATTATATCAAAAAAATATAAATATTTTACCAGTCTAAAGATTGAATTTTTCCTATTTTAAGAGGAAATAGATAATTTTTGTTATATCCCAATCTTACAACACCTATTGAACTCTGATTTTTATAATTTTTTATAAATAAAATTGCACTTCCATCTTTAGAAAAACGCGGGAACTCATTTACACCTGTTGCAGTTAAACGTCTAATAAAATCTGTTTTTGTAGATATTAGGTGTAGATTGAAAGTATTTCTTGAAAAAGCATTTGATGTCTCTCTCGATTTATATACTATGTACTCATTATGTGCACTACAAGACACATTGCTTTTTCCATAATAGACCATCTGCTCAACACCCTTTTTTCCTATAATTTTTGAAAATACATTTGGATAGCCCATTCTGTTTGAGATAAATACTATCTTTTTAAAATCCATAAACTGTGCACTTACATCTATACCGCTATATGTGGTTAATCTCTGATACTTTCCACTTCTAACATCATAAAGATAAATATCCGGCTGTCCATTGGGTGCCATAGTTAAAAGTAACTTTTTACCATCTTCTCGTACATCAGAACAGACCATCATACCATCAGAACTTAGTATCTTTTTTCTTTTACCTGTTGTAGTATCAAGTCGATACAGAGTAGGCTTTGAGCCACTTAAAGAGGTGTAATACAGAGCATTTTGTTCTTTATTTGCCCATTGAGGAAAGACATTTAATCCCCCTTTTATCATAATATGCTGATATGTCAAAGTGTAATCGGTTATTATGATTTCACTCTTATTACGAGCTGAAAGCCTAGCTATAACAACCTTTTTCTTTATCCAGTCAATACTATCTTCACCCATCACTTTATTTATATCATAAGCTATCGTATGAGCAACAAATACGTAGAGCCTCTTTTTATGAATAGTATAAGATTTTTGAAAAATTACTCTATTTTGTTCAAAAAACTTAATCTCGGTCTTATATGCACCAGAGTCTTGAGGTACAATTTTAAATCTTAAAACATAACTGCTTTTTTTACTCTCTCTAGCAACATTTTCATCACTGAAATCCACTCTGTAAGATCTTCTATTTACATTAAAAATACTAAGAACATTCATATCGCTCATAAGAGAACGTAAAAAGCTCTTATTTATACTGCTATCTACTCTAGTAGAATTTTCCAGTGTTAAACTAGGAAGAGAGTCCACCTGCTTTGAGACATCAATTGTCAAATCATCGGCACTTAAATTAAAAATCAGAAAAGATATTATTAACAATTTATACATTATTTATCCTCGGGTATTAAGTTTATTTTTACACTATAGGCTCTATAGTCATCTGTTACGGGAAATGTTACATGTAAAAGTCTTTTTTCTAGCTTTATCGCCTCTTCATTTAGTGCTTGACTAGAAGATGTTCTTAAGACTCTATATGAAATCAACTTGCCATTACCGTCAATTTCAATCCGTATTGTAGCAGTATTTCCCAGCATTGTAGCATCTACGATGAAACGGCTATATATAATTTCAGTTATTTTTGCCATTATTTTATTAATCTGACTAGCGGTTGAAGTTGTCTTAGTATTTTTTTTGTCTGATGTTTTTGATATTTCCAAAGATTCTATAGCCTTATATACATCTGATTCTCTTTTTTTTGTCGGTTTAATACGCTTTTGTATCTGTTTAATTTGAGCACTGTTAATCTTAATATCTTTATGTTTTGACTTTTTATGCACTATCTTTTGAGCTTTAACATTTGAAAACAGAGATGAAAAATCTGCTTTTTTCACTACAGGCTTCTCTTTTTTTACTATAGCATCACGCTTTTTCTTTATCTGTTTTTTTAGTTTTTTTAGTGGTTTATTCTGAGTTAAATCTATGGAGACCTTTACGTACTTATCTCTTTTCATTGCATAATTTTTCAGACTCTCATTGTTAACTACCAGATAACCAAATAGAGTTAAAAAAGAGAAAAAAAGTAAAAAAGAGATAAACCCGCTAAGGTAAAAGAGAGAGTTATTTCTATCCATTTGTTGCTAAAGATACTTCACTAAAACCGGCACGTTTTACTGCCGCTAAAATGGACATAACCACACCATAATCCAGAGATTTGTCTGCACTTATCATAACAGAAGATTTTCTATTTAACTTTCTTGAGTAGGAGTAGAAGTTATCTTCAAAACCTCTAAGTTGAAAATTGTCTTTATTGACTTTAAGCTCTCTGTTTTTATTTATAGTTATATGTATAGGTCTTATTTTTGAAACAGTTTTTTGAGCTGAGCCTTGAGGAAGATTTATAAGCTCTTCATAGACTATATTTGGAGCTATAACCATCAATATAGCTAAAAGCACCAACATAACATCCACTAAAGGAGTTATGTTTAATTCAGGTTTTTCATCCCAATCATAATACACGTAATATACCCTAACGTGCTAAAAGTGCATCACTTTGCATACGAATCAAACCGATAAGATCAAAAGATTGACGCTTTAATATCTGATGAAATGTATATGCAAAAATAGCAACAAAAATTCCAGCTGAAGTGGCTATTAGAGCATCGGCAACACCTGCTGCTATAACACTCATAGTTCCACTAGCCTGACCTATGTGAGAAAATGTATCCAAGATAGATACGACAGTTCCAAACAGACCTATAAAAGGAGCAGTTGAAGCAACCACCGATAAAAACGAGAGACCTTTTGTTGCATCTTTTGTGGCAGAAAAAGTACATAAATCAAAAGTCTCTCTCTTTATCTTGGATGATCGTTTTAAAAAATGACTTAAGTAGGAGAGTTCCGATACACTAGGAGCACCTAAAAGAAGCTCTTCAAGTGAACTGCTCTCTTTTGAAATCCACTGCTTTAAGGTAAAGTAGCGATATATAAATATCCACACTAAAACAATATAATATACAGACAACAACCCCAACACAAAAAGTGTTACGGGATGACTTTTAGTATAAAAATCTATTAAAAAATCTATCATAAATTAAAAGAGTTTTTGTGCTGCTGACTCAAGTTTTGCTGACACTGATGCAATAGCAATATTTGAATCAGAAATATCATGAATTAAAGTTTTGGCACTATCAAGTGCTTTTGCAATTTCGCTCTCATTTTCACCACGAATTGCAACAGCACCATCAACTAGTACCACAACTTTCTATTCATCAACTTGAACAACACCCCAGTTAACAACAACAGATTCAACTGTCTTATCTTCTTTTTCTATATCAATAACACCTGCTTTAAGAAGTGTTGTTAATGTAGCGTGATGCGGAAGCACTCCGAATTCACCTTCATCACCGGGCAGTGTTACACTTACGGCACTACCATCATAGATAGCACCGCTTGGAGTAATCACTTCGAGTTTTAAAGTTTCCATAATTGTCCTTTAAAAACTACCGAATTATTTATTTTTCATTTTTTCAGCTTTTTCGATCGCCTCATCCATACCGCCTACCATGTAGAAAGCACCTTCTGGCATATGATCGTAATCACCGCTTAAAATTCCTTTGAAACCTTTGATAGTATCTTCAAGAGATACATATTTACCCGGAGAACCTGTAAACACCTCTGCAACAAAGAAAGGCTGAGAAAGAAATTTTTCAATTTTACGTGCACGTTCAACAGTGGCTTTATCTTCTTCAGAAAGTTCATCCATACCAAGAATTGCGATAATATCTTGTAAATCTTTATATTTTTGAAGTGTCTGTTGAACACCACGTGCAACATTATAATGCTCTTCACCGATAATCTGTGGATCAAGCAGTCTTGAAGTTGAATCTAGTGGATCAACTGCAGGATAGATACCTTTTTCAGCAATTTTACGGTTAAGTACCGTAGTTGCATCAAGGTGAGCAAAAACAGAAGCAGGAGCAGGGTCAGTCAAGTCATCTGCAGGTACATATACCGCTTGAACAGATGTGATTGAACCTGATTTAGTTGATGTAATACGATCTTGTAATGCACCCATTTCACGAGCAAGTGTCGGTTGATAACCAACAGCTGATGGAATACGTCCAAGAAGTGCAGACATCTCTGAACCTGATTGTGCAAAACGGAAGATATTATCAATAAACATCAATACGTCAAGATTTTTCTCATCACGAAAATACTCAGCCATAGTAAGACCTGTTAATGCGATACGGTTACGTGCTCCCGGAGGCTCACTCATCTGACCATAGCACAGTGCAACTTTATCTAAAACGTTAGAGTCTTTCATCTCATGATAGAGGTCATTACCCTCACGAGTTCTTTCACCAACACCGGCAAATACGGATAGACCGTCATGTCCATGTGCAACATTGTGAATAAGCTCCATAATAATTACAGTTTTACCAACACCGGCACCACCAAATAGTCCGACTTTACCACCTTTTGCATAAGGAGCAAGCAGATCAACTACTTTGATACCTGTCTCAAACATCTCAGTAGCTGTTGACTGCTCTACTAAAGCAGGAGGATCACGGTGAATAGACCAAGTCGGTGCATCAGTTATCTGCTCACCTTCATCAATAGCCTCACCGATAACATTAAAGATACGTCCTAAAACTTTCTCACCAACAGGCACTTTAATAGGAGCACCGGTCGCTTTTGCGTCCATACCACGCACAAGACCCTCACTCATATCCATAGCAATAGTACGAACACGACCATCACCTAAGTGAGCTGCAACTTCCAATACAAGGCGATGCTCTTTACCTTCTACACTACTATATACTTCAATTGCTTCATTGATAACAGGTAGATACCCATCAAAATCAACATCAACAACAGGTCCAATTACTTGGGCAATTTTACCAATCATATTATCTCCTCTCATTATTTCATAGACTCAACACCACTGATAATCTCAATCAGTTCAGTTGTAATCGCTTCTTGACGTGCTTTGTTAAACTTAACATTTAATGTTTTAACCATCTCTTGTGCATTATTAGTTGCCGCATCCATAGCCTGCATACGAGCACTATGTTCTGCTGCAACAGAATCGATCAACGCATAATACATATTGTACTCTACATATTTTTCAATTAAAGAGTTAAGCATCTTTTCATTATCTTCTGCTTCAATCTCTAGCATAGACTGTTTAGTTTCATTACAATCAATATTATCTACATTTACAGGTAAGACATGATTTACATGTAACTCCTGAGTTAATGCATTTTTGTAACCGTTATATATGATATGAACACCATCAATCTTACCATCATAGTAATCTTCTATTGATGTTCTAATGAACTCAGCCGAGCGTTGCATATCTGGAGCTGAACTTAAATCTTTTACTTCATCTAATAGCTCTATCTCATTGTATTTGAAAAATTCAATACCTTTTTTTCCAACACCACGAATACGAACTTTAGTCTTCTTCTCTTTAAATTCATCCATTAATTTACGAACTGCCTTAATAGTCTGCATGTTAAAACCGCCACACAGACCTTTATCAGCTGTTACAAAAATAATATCTACCATTTTAGGTGCAACAATATCAGCAAATGCACGGCTCTCAATACCGCCCACTTTTTGACATTTTATACGCATTGCGATTTCAGCTATGACTTGATTTGTTTTCTCAGCAAACAGACGTGAACGAGTAGCAAGTTCTTGAGCACGACGTAATTTTGCAGTCGAAACTAGTTTCATAGCACGCGTTGTTTTTTGCGTGTTTGAAACACTTTTGATCTGTCTTTGGATCTCTTTCAAGTTAGCCATTTATAGTCCTTAGTTAGCTACGAAAGTTGCTTTAAATTCTTCAAGAGCTTTTTTCATAAGAGCGCTTGTTTCATCATCAACTTTTGATGCACTTCTAATATTCTCAAAAATTTGAGGATATGATGCTTCGATAAACGGATAAAGTTCTGCTTCAAAACGAACAACGTTACTTGCATCCATGTCATCCAAGAAACCTTCATTTCCGGCAAATATAATAATAACTTGCTTCTCAGCAGTAAGCGGTGAAAATGGAGGCTGTTTTAAAACTTCAACCATACGTTGACCACGCTCTAGCTGATTACGACTTGTCTCATCAAGATCAGATGCAAACTGTGCAAATGCTTGAAGTTCACGATACTGAGCCAAATCAAGACGCAATGTACCTGCAACCTGCTTAGTTGCTTTAATTTGAGCAGCACCACCAACACGAGATACAGAAAGACCGACATTGATAGCTGGACGGATACCTGAGTTGAACAGGTCAGTCTCCAAAAAGATCTGACCATCAGTAATAGAGATAACATTTGTCGGAATATATGCCGCAACATCACCCTCTTGTGTCTCAATAATAGGAAGAGCAGTTAAAGAACCGCCACCCAAATCATCATTAACTTTTGCAGCACGCTCCAAAAGACGAGAGTGAAGGTAGAAAACATCACCGGGATATGCTTCACGACCCGGAGGACGGCGAAGAATAAGTGACATTTCACGATAAGCAACCGCATGTTTAGACAGATCATCATAAACGATAAGACCATGACGTGCATTGTCACGGAAATATTCACCCATAGTAACACCGGTGTATGGAGCTAAAAATTGAAGAGCGGCAGCTTCAGAAGCTGAAGCAGATACTATGATAGTATATTCTAAAGCACCATGCTCCTCAAGACGGCGAATAACTTGAGCTACCGTTGACTCTTTTTGACCGATAGCAACATAGATACATACGACACCGTTACCTTTTTGATTAATAATAGTATCTAATGCAACTGTCGTTTTACCGGTTTGACGGTCACCGATAATAAGCTCACGCTGACCACGACCGATAGGTACTAGTGCATCAATAGCTTTAATACCTGTAGCCATAGGCTCATGAACAGATTTACGTGCCATAATTCCGGGAGCTTTTTCCTCAACAAAACGAGTCTCTGTAGATTCGATTGGACCTTTGCCGTCAACCGGCTCTCCTAGAGCATTGATAACACGACCCAAAAGTGCATCACCTACAGGAACTTTAAGAAGTTTATTAAGACGCTTAACGCTCATTCCCTCACGAATCTCTTTTCCTCCACCTAAAATAACAACACCGACGCTGCTCTCTTCTAAGTTTAGAACCAGACCTTGAGTACCCTCTTCAAATTCAACCATCTCACCGGCCATTACATTGTTTAGACCATAAACTTGTGCAACACCGTCAGCATATGTGACGACCTTACCTGTTTCGTTAATATCTACGCTCAACTCAAAGTTATCAATACGCTCTTTGATTATTGAACTGATTTCATCAGCTTTAATTTTTGCTACCACTACTTTTCTCCTCTCATAAGCTTAAATTGCTTTTAATATATGATCTATCATCTGTGAATTTAGACGATTTTTTGAAAAATTAATCTCAATACCCAGATCTTCTACTTCCACTTTGACACCATCATAATCTGACTTGATAAATTCAAGCACAATATTAGATCCAACTTTTTTACCAAGTCCTTTACTAAGACCTGTGACTGCTTTTTTATCAATATTACTATCGCTATAAATTTTACCGACAAATGAATTCTTTTCACGAGCTAACTCTTTTTTCATCTCTAGGGCTATAGCAGGAAGTATTTCGATACGACCATTCTCAACTAAAAGTGAGAGAAAATTTTCAAGTTTACTATTTTTAAGAGCTTTAACAGAATCTATTAAGATAGCTCTTTTATCATCAGCACAAATATCCGGGCTTGATAATATCTGAATAAACTTCTCACTGCTAAACTCTAAAGAGAGTTCGTTTATCACATTTGATATAGCTTCAAATTCTGAAGTTTTAGTAATCAAACGCATAGCTTTAATATAACGTTTTGCAATTAGTTCTTCCATAAATTACGCCACCTTTTTCATGATAATCTCTGCCATAGTCTTTTTATCAAAGCTGTTACCCTCTTCAACTAAAAGATCATTCATTACGGTATCTACGATATTTCTAACCATTTTTCTCTGTTCAAGTTCCATTAAAGAGAGATTCTGTTTTTCAATATTTTCCAAATCAGAATCACACTGTTTAGCTATATTATCACTCAAAATCTTATTCTCTTTTTTAGAAATCTCTAAAAGTTCAGTAGCAAATTTTTCTGCATCTTCAATCTTTTCAAGAGCCAGTTCTTTTGCGGTTTTAGACTCTTTCATCTTCTCTTGTACACGATCTAATTCAGCTCTTATGTCGGCTGTTCTGCCTTGAAAGAAACTCTTAACCGGAGTAGCAAGAAGATAATACAATATCCCCGCAAAAATCACAAAGTTAACACTACGTTGTACTATATCAGTACCGCCTTCACCTCCATCAGAAGCAAAAGCATAAACTGACATCATTATTATAGTAAGTAAAATTTTACCCATCAAAACCCCTATATCTGTGCAAATTTAGCTTTTACAGCTTCTTTAAATAGTGGAACCTGTGACAATAGAGCATTTTTCAGTTCTTCTTTCTCTTTATCAAGAGAAGATTCAAACTCTTCATACTCTTTAGCCAATACAGCACGTTTAGCTTCCATTTTGCTCTCTGCTAGTTCTTTAGCATCTGCAATAACTTTCTCTCTTAATGCTGCTGCTTCTAGTTTAGCATCGCTAACAATCTTCTGTGCTTTTGCTTCTAATTCAGCGATTTCAGCGTCATTGTTACCAACTTCACTTAAATCTTTTTGAATATCCGCATCACGCTTTTCCATATATGAAAATAGAGGATTATAGAGCCAACTATTTAGCACAGCGATAAGTGTCAAGAATACTATTGCCGTACTAGCAAGTAGAATTGGATTAATATCTAACATATCACCTCCTAAAAGTTGCGAAATTATACTATTTATAAATTAAAAAAATAGTTAAAATTGTTGTAAAATGTAAAAGAAATTTGCATTATTTCAATAGAAGCTAAAAGAAAGACTATTTTAAGGCTTTTAGAAGAAAATCCAAATCGTCAGAGGAGTTAAAATTAATAGTTAATTTATTATTTTTTACATTACATGTAAGCCCTATATTTTGTAAAAGTTCTCTAATTTGTGAAAAATCATACTGCTGTTTAATTTGTGGAGTCGTATCTTCCTTTAAAGGGGTCTGTTTTAAGCTTTTAACCATATTTTCCACTTCTCTAACACTCAATTTCTGTCCTACGATAGAATTCATAATAAGAATTTGATCTTTCTCAGAGAGACCAATCATAACTTTTGCGTGACCCATAGTTATTTTAGAATCTACAAGTGCATTTTGAACTTTTTTATTTAACTGTAAGAGTCGTAAAGTGTTTGTAATATGAGTTCTGCTTTTGTGAATCATTTTAGCTAACTGTTCATGAGTTAAATTATGTACTTTTATTAACTCTTCATAAGCTTTTGCCAACTCTACAACATTCAACTCTTCACGCTGTATATTTTCTATAAGAGCATGTTCACGCATCTGCTCTTCATCAATATCTACAACAATTGCTTTTATGGTTTTATTTTTAGCTAATTTACTAGCCCTCCAGCGACGCTCACCGGCAACTATAATATAGTGTTTATCCTCTTTTACTACGATTATAGGTTGAATAAGTCCATGATCTTTTATAGACTGTGCTAACTGCTGAAGATTTTCTTGGTCAAAAGTTTTACGTGGTTGAAATGGATTGGGCTTAATTTTTGAAAGTTCTATAACTTTTACATCATGCTTATTTTCAGGCATCTCATTTTCATAAGCCTCTTCAATTTCACCAAGCAGAGCACCCAAGCCCCTTCCTAACGCTTCTTTTGCCATCTTATGCCAATATTGAATATGCTAAATTTTGATACGCTTGAGAACCACTGGATTTTACATCATAGAGTATTACAGGTTTTCCAAAACTTGGACTCTCTGCCAATTTTACATTTCTCGGTATAACGATAAATTCATTATCTATATCTTTAAATAGTTTACCTTTGAAATGTTGTCTTAAATCCGCAAATACCTGCTTGGAAAGATTATTTTGCGAACTGTACATTGTAGGTAAAAAGCCCTTTATTGCCAACTTTGGGTTTATTGTTTTTCTTACCAGTTTGACAGTATTTAAAAGTTGAGCAAGACCTTCAAGTGCAAAAAACTCACACTGAATCGGAATAATCACAGAATTTGATGCTGCTAGTGCGTTAATAGTCATAGGTCCTAAAGCAGGTGGTGAATCTATAATGATATAATCGTAATCTTTTTTAACATGTGCTATAGCTCTTTTAAGAATCAACTCGCGTCCTTTTGAGTTTCCTGCATCATAGTACTCTTTTTCTGCACCGACTAATCCGATATTTGACGGGACTATATTTAAAGTAGGAAGAGCCGTTTTTAAGATAACATCTTTTAACTCTTTTGTTCCAATCAAGACATGATATATATTAAACTCATAATCGTTGCGACTATATCCCAAAGACGTTGTTGCATTTGCTTGAGGATCACCATCTATCAGCAGTACTTTTTTTTCTGCTACAGCAAGTGAAGCAGCTAAATTAACAGCTGTTGTTGTCTTACCTACTCCACCTTTTTGATTGGCAATTACTATTATCTCACTACTCATCTTTGACTATATATCCTTATACCATTATACATCAAAGAGCCGTCTTCCATCATTTTAGCTTTTGAAAAAACGATCTCTTTACTATTTGTGTAAGCCATATTGCTTATATTATTCTCAAATTCTAACTTATATTTGCTAAAAATTTGCTTCCATAAAATCTTTTTTTTAATAAATTTGAAATATATATCAAGA
>WFND01000135.1 GCA_015484575.1 Helicobacteraceae bacterium | reverse complement strand
AGATGTGTATAAGAGACAGATATCATATATCTCAACTATTTTGGAGATTATTGCTGTTCCTCTATCAAAATATGCTGTTGGATCAACTGTGTATTTTGGTTTTGTAAAATTTGTATTTGCAAAGTTCATATAGTCATTAACCTCTTTTACGACAGTTCTTATCTTTTTATTGATACTTCCATCAAACTGCTTTGCATATTTACTAATGACTTCATCCATATCATCTTGAAAGCTCTCTGAAAGACTCATTATCTGGCTCATAATACCCATAAGCTTATCTTTTTGAGCAGGTGTAACTTTGCCTTTTGCCGCTAGTCCGGAACCTAAACCGCGAAGTTGTCCTATGTACTCTATAAGAGGGAGCATATCTTCCATCATAACAGCGGTTAAATCCTGACCTAAAGGATTCATCTTGTCTGCATCTCTATTGCTGACCGACTGTGCCAACATCAACGTCTGTGCAATCTCTTCCGTGTAAGCTTCAAAAACTTCTGTCGGATCTTTTCTAAAAGCTTTAGAGTTGAGCTTTATAAGATTTTGAGAGATTGTAGTTGCCCTTTTGTTGATAATAGGGTCTGCCGCAAAGGGAAGTGACTCCATCTTGCCTATAGCTTTTTTCATCTTGTTTCTGTTTCCATAAACAAGAAGTTGTGCCGCTGTGTTTCCATTTAGATAACTGTTTGTTAAACCTCTGGTTTTTTGTGTTGCTATCATTAAATCTTTTAATGCAGCTATGTATTTACTCTTATCTTTTTGAGAGTCATTGCTAAATAAGGATTTAGCATCTAGTGAAAATAGCAATAAAGCTAATACTAAAAATATTTTCATTTTTTGTTCCTTAAGATCTGTTTTTACGGTCTAACCATACCATTAAACCTTTTTGTGCATGTAATCTGTTTTCTGCTTCATCAAAGACTATACTTTTTGTACTCTCTAAAACACTTTCGCTAACCTCTTGTTCTCTGTAAGCAGGAAGACAGTGTAAAAAGAGTGCATCTTTATCTGCATAACTCATCAGTTTATCATCAACTTTATAGCCTTTAAAGTCTTTGATACGCTGCTCTTTTTCGTCTTCTTGTCCCATAGATGCCCAAGTGTCGGTTGTTACGACTGTTGCATCTTTCACAGCTTTGACAGGGTCGTTATATATTGAGATTTTAGCTCCACTCTCTTTGGCAAATTTCTCTGCAAGAGCTAAAATATCAGCATCGCACTCGTATCCTTTAGGAGTGGCTACGCGTAGTTCAAAACCAAGTTTTGAAGCTAACATGAGCCATGAATGTGTCATATTGTTACCATCTCCTACATATGCAACTTTTAAGTTGTCGGTATGTTTATGCTCAACTAGAGTCATATAGTCAGCCAAGAGCTGAACAGGATGATAAGAGTCTGTCAATCCATTGATAACGGGAACTTTTGAGTATGATGCAAACTCCTCTATCATGGAGTGCTTAAATGTTCTAATCATAACCATATCGTTCATAGATGAGATAACACGAGCCGTATCTTTGACAGGTTCTCCACGTCCTAAGTGAATATCTCTATTTGAGAGAAAAAGCCCATGCCCTCCCAACTGATAGATACCGGTTTCAAAACTAACACGAGTACGTGTAGAACTTTTTTCAAAAATCATTGCCAAAGTTTTATTTGGCATATAGGAGTTTATCTCTCCTGATTTGAGTTCATTTTTGATCTCAATTCCTAGAGAAATAATCTCCAATATCTCTTGTTTTGTGTAATCTTTTAGTGATAAAAAGTGTCGCAACTTAAACCTTTACATGTAAACGAACTAACGCTCTGTTATATAATATCATAAAGTTGATAATAATTTAGCAACTTCTTTGGTATGATAGCTTATTATTATATCTGCACCTGCACGTTTGAAACCTACCATAGTCTCCATTAAAACTCTGTCATAATCTATAAGTCCTGCCGAAGCCGCATTTTTTAACATTGCATACTCTCCGCTGACATTATAGACAGCTAAAGGAAGAGATGTGTTTTCACGAATATCACGGACAATATCGAGATAGGCAAGGGCAGGTTTTACCATCAAAATATCAGCACCTTGTATCTCGTCTTCTACACTTTCTGCTATCGCCTCACGTCTGTTTGCAGGATCCATCTGGTAGCTTGAACGGTCTCCAAAACTTGGAACTGACTCTGCAACGTCACGAAACGGTCCATAGTACCCACTGGCAAATTTTGTAGAGTATGCCATGATAGGAAGATTTTCATATCCTTCCTCATCCAAAGCACTGCGTAGTGTCTCTATAATTCCATCCATCATACCAGAAGGAGCAATCATATCAACACCGGCTTTTGCATGAATAAGTGCCTGTTTGGCAGATATATCTAGTGTGGCATCATTATCTACCGTTTCATGTGTATGATCTATAATTCCACAGTGTCCATGGTCTGTGTATTCACAAAAGCACAAATCACTAACAACAAACATTTCAGGATGTGCTTTTTTTACCTCTCTTATTGCCGTAGCGATAATGCCGTGATTATGCAGGGCATCAGAGCCTATGGAGTCCTTAACATCAGGAATTCCAAAAAGAATAATAGAGTATATACCTAAGTTTTTTAAAACTTCACACTCTTTTAATATCTCATCAAGACTCATCTGATATACACCGGGCATAGAAGATACTTCGGTCTTTATACCTTCTCCTCCTCTTACAAACAGAGGATATATAAAGTCATTAACACTAACATGAGTCTCTCTCACAAGTGCACGTAGATGAGGATTTAAGCGATTTCGGCGAAAACGTTGAAACATAAGTTCTCCAATTTGGATATAATTTCGATATTATAATAAGATAAAGTTAAAATAATGAATATAGATTTTTCAAATGAAGCTAATTTACCGTCACGTTTTGGTGATTTTAAGATTATGGCTTTTAAACAGCAACATAAAGAGCATCTAGCTATCTACAAAGAAGATATGCCACAAATCCCTACTGTTCGTATCCACTCTGAATGTCTAACCGGTGATGCTATCGGTAGTCTTAAGTGTGACTGTAGAGATCAGTTGGAGTATGCTCTGTCATATATTCAAGAACATGGAGGAATGGTGCTGTATCTTCGCCAAGAAGGTCGAGATATAGGGCTGCTAAATAAGATAAACGCCTATGCTCTTCAAGATAAGGGTCTAAATACCATAGAAGCAAATCATCAGTTGGGCTTTAGTGCAGATGAGAGAACTTATGAGATTGTTACAACTATTTTGCACCATTTTAATATTGAAAAGATAAAACTACTGACAAATAATCCTCATAAAATGAGCTCTTTAGAAGGCATAGAGATTGTGGAGCGTATTCCTATAGTTATGAAATCAAATGCTCATAATGAAGCTTATCTAAAAGTCAAAAGAGATGATATGGGACACATGATTTGAATCTAAGAGATAGTTTTGTAAAAGACGGTATAGCTTTTGATGAGTCGGTTTTTGAAAATATAGACAGATATAAGACTCTGCTTTTTAAGTGGAACAGAGTTCACAATCTTACAGGTATAAAAGATGAAAAGCAGTTGGATGAGTTTATACATGATGCCATCTATCCGATTACCTTTTTGCCAAAGATAAAAAATCTTTTAGATATTGGAACGGGGGCTGGTTTTCCCGGTATGATGTTGGCAATTGCCATGAGTGATGTAGAGGTGACTTTGGTTGAGCCTATTGTTAAACGGGCTAGTTTTTTACAGTTTGTTAAGGCTGATTTAAAGCTAGATAATGTAAATGTGAAAAATTCTCGCATACAAGAGCTTGAGAGTGAGTGGTTTGATATTGTAACTTCTCGTGCTGTTACAGATACAAAACTGCTTATAGAACTTTCAAAGCCATTTTGTCACTCAGATACACAACTGCTCTTTTATAAGGGTGAAAATGTCTATAATGAAGTTGATAAGAGTATGGATTATGAGATAATTAAGGCACAAAAACGACACTATTTACTTTTAAAGGGTTTCGATGCTAAATGAGATTTTAGTTATACTAATTGTTATAAGCGTAGTATATTTTATGTTTATAAAAAAACCGTCTCTTAGGGATAAAAAAACTACAAAAAAAGATGAACTAAATAGTGAAGACCTTGTTGCTTGTCACACTTGTGGAACATACATAAGTGTTAGTGAGTCTATTATTAAGGGTGCAGATTATTACTGTAGTCAAGAGTGTTTAGAAGGCTAAAAGATGTTGATTTTTGGGCATAATAGATTGAAATCTGAACTTTTTTATCATATTCACGATATTGATTCCATATCTAAAACACCGCCGTCTTGTGTACTTTTTATCGATTTTAGTGAAAAAAATTTTGATATTATTGAGTATATGAAGTTAAATGATTTGGATTTTGCTTTAGAGGTAAACTCCTTGAAAGATGCAATATTTTCAGAGCAGTTGGGTGCGAAATATATCATCACAAATACTAAACTAGCAAAAACTATTCAAGATAGAGCAGAATATTATCTTTTTGATGCAAAGATACTGTGTCGTATAGAAGATGAGAGTGAGATAGAAGTTTTGGCAAAAGAGGGCATTGATGGAGTTATTTTTGCTGAGGCTATAGTTAAGGTTATATAACTTTACGCTCTAAATAACCGGCGAGTCTTACTAGCACTTCGTATCCTATGGTATCAGAGGCTTTTGCGTAAGTATTTGCATTGTCAAAGATTAAAAGTTTTTCATCTTTACATGTAAAGCTTGTATTGTCCATGGAGATGCGTCCTATCACTCTATGCCCTTGTGGTGTTATGTATCTGTTTGATGCAGTTCTTAAAAGTCCATCTGCATATCCAAGGTCATAAGTGCTTATATATTTGTCTTGCGTAAGTTTATATGTAGCGTTGTAGCCTACTCTTTGAGACGCTTTTAAAAGTTTTGTTCCCTGACGTTCTGCCCAGAGTGAGAGTACAGGCTTTAACTCTGTCTCTCCAAAGACTTCATCTAACTCCAAACAGCCATAAGCAGCTATGCCGACTCTAACCATATCCTCTTTACATGTAAGGTTGCGAAATACTCCTGCTGAGTTGTTGCTGTGAAAATTAAAGCCTCTGTTTTTATATCTTAATTTTATGTTTTCAAAGTTTTTTCTCTGCCAAAACAGTTCACTGCTGAGTGTATCTGCACTTCTAAAATGTGTAAATATAGCTTTACATGTAAGCGAGTATCTCTCTATCAGCTCTAAGGCTTCATCTATATCGCTCTCATCTATACCGTTTCGGTGCATTCCCGTATCTACTTTTAGCTCTACGTTTGAGCCTTTTGGAAATTTTTTAATCTGCTCTAGTGAGTTAATAGCATATACGATACTCTCTGAACTCTCTTGGGCTATATCATCCAAGACTAAAATATAGGAGAATAGATGCTCTATCATTTTAGCTTCTATATCGCATCTTACCACCGCTTTTGTGATACCGTATCTATTGGCTAAGGTTGCCATCTGTAAAAGTCCATGTCCATAAGCGTTATCTTTTAAGACTAAAGCTATCATATCTTTAGAGCCTGTTTTTCTGGATATGATGTCTAAGTTGTGAAAAAAAGCTTCTGAATTTAGTGTAATATATGCCATAAAGAATTATACCTAATTGTGTTATACTTTTTTTATGAACAGTAGATTTCCCGCAGAATTTGAAGAGCAGTCATATATACAGATAATTTTTCCGCATAAAAAGAGTGATTGGACAGAGTATCTTAAAGAGGCAGAAGATACCTTTGTAAATATCATAAATACCATTATCAAATATGAGCCTTGTCTTGTTGTCTGTTATGACATCTTACATGTAAAGACTTTTTTCAAAGAGCATAAAAACCTCTCCTTTATAGAGTACAGAGGCAATGATACATGGGCTAGAGACTGCTCTTGTATCAGTGTTATTGAAAAGGGTGAGACAAAACTTCTTGATTTTACCTTTAACGGTTGGGGCGGTAAGTTTGACTCTTGTCTTGATAACGAGATGAGTAGAGATATATCTACATGTGAGAGTATAGATTTTGTTCTTGAGGGCGGCAGTATTGACTCTAATGGGAACGGGGTGTTGCTAACAACCTCAAAATGTCTGAAAAATCCAAATAGAAACCCAGATATTGATGTAGATATTTTTTTAAAAAAGAGTTTACATGTAAGAGATATTATCTACTTAAATCACGGCTATTTGGCAGGTGATGATACGGATTCTCACATAGATACACTAGCCCGTTTTATCTCAAAAGATACTATTATGTACGTTACATGTAAGGATAAAGAAGATGAACATTACCAAGAGCTAAAACTGATGCAAGAGGAGTTAAAACAGACAGGTTTTAATCTTATAGCTCTGCCTATGACAGATGCTATATACTATAATGGCGAGAGATTACCTGCCACTTATGCAAATTTTTTGATGATAAACGGTGCTGTCTTAGTACCTGTTTATAGAGATAGACACGATAAACAGGTGATAGAGATATTTAAAAAACATTTTAAAGACAGAGAGATAATACCGATAGATTGCTCTATCTTAATACGTCAGCACGGCTCTTTGCACTGTGTTAGTATGCACTTTCATAAGAGTGTAAAAACTCCTTCATATCATTAGCAGAGAGTGGACGGGAGTAGTAGTAACCTTGAATATTGTGACATCCGTTTTCCAATAAAAAATCTCTCTGTAAACTATTTTCAACACCCTCTGCAATAAGATTTAGATTTAAGCTTTTACCTAGAGCGATAATAGCTTTTACTATGGCACTATCTTCATCATCATCTGGTATATCACGTACAAAAGATTGATCTACTTTTAGTTTTGTTATAGGAAATCGTTTTAGATAAGATAGGGAAGAGTAGCCTGTTCCAAAATCATCAATGGCTATAGAGATACCCAAATCGTATATCTTTTTTAGTTTAACAATGGCACTCTCAGGGTTTTGCATAACATCACCTTCTGTTATCTCTAGTTCTAAGTTTTCTGTCTTAAATCCTGTCTCTTTTAACATATCTTGAAGAGTCTTTATGAAGCTATCACTGTTTAGCTGTTTTGCGGCAAGATTTAGGGATAACTTACCGGGATTAAGACCATCATTTTGCCATAAGATAAACTGTTTCATAGCCAACTTCATAACCATTATATCAATATCAATAATAAGTCCAGTATCTTCAGCCAAGGGGATAAATTTTGCAGGTGAGACTAAGCCCATACTGGAATGATTCCATCTAACAAGAGCCTCCATTCCTATAACCTTCCCTTTTTTAGCATCAATTTGTGGTTGATAATAGACTAAAAACTCTTCTTGAGATATAGCTTGACGAAGAGCAGACTCCATAACAACACGTTCAAAGGCGAAAGCTGTCATCTCTTTTGAATAAAATTGATAATTATTTCGTCCTTCATCTTTTGCCCTGTACATAGCAGCGTCAGCATCTTTAAGAAGATCACCGGCATTTGT
>WFND01000134.1 GCA_015484575.1 Helicobacteraceae bacterium | reverse complement strand
TTTTATATCTCTCATCTGTAATTTTTTTACCATAGGAGTTATCATATCTAACCATATCTACATGTAAATCTTTCATATATAACTGTGTTGTATGACTGTTACCTAAACCATCAATCAATATCTTAATACCCATCTCTCTATACTCTTGAATTATCATATCATAACGTCTAATATTTGGGTAATACTCTTTCTCTTGTATAACAAATATGAGATTTGGATTTTCAATACTCTTTAGAGATAATTTTACATCTTCTCTAAATCTGCTCTCTCTCAGTGAATCGGCAGCAATATTAACACTAAAGTAAGTCTCTGGAAATTCTTCTAGTTTTTCAAGTATATATTTTATCTTCATCAACTCATATTCACGTCTATATGAAAGACGTGTAAGTATAGGTAAAAAGCGTTTTTGATGTATCAATTTACCATCTTTATCTATAAGTTTAAAAGATATATCAAATATATTAAATTCAGACATCTGTACACTTTGAAGCATAACCGAAAAATGTTTCTCTTTAAGAGCCTGTAAAACAGATTTTTCTAAAATATTAAGGTCTGTCTTATCATCTTCTACAAATTGTTGTCTATCATATGACTCTTGTTGCAACTCAAAGAGGCGATCTATCAATTTATCCAGATCACCGCTTGTAGAACTATCGATAACTGCTCCGCTGTTTTTAACTTCTATGTCATCTACATCTTTATTTCCGACTTTTGCACAAAACATATCAAATATAATGCGATTGTCATCTAGTTCACCATCAAGCATAATGATAAAATCACCACCCTTGTAGTGAGAAATAATAGGTCTGTTTATCCCTTTGTCTCGAAAAAAATTATCCATTAATTTTGCTAAAGTATAGAGAAGTTTATCCCCGTTTTTGACACCTAAACGACTGTTTATATCATATATATTATCGATGCTATAGAGGATTAGAGTTTGAATATCTCTCTTTTTACGTTTTTCGAAAAGTTTTTTGAAATATTCTCTTGTAAAAGTGTGAGTAATACTATCTGTAATACGTTCATTAAAACCTTGATAAATAAGATAAAATTGAAAATACACAGATACTGCAAATAGTCCAACCACAAGTATTATAAATTTGTATGGAATAAAATCCAAATACTGAATAAGCAGTGAAAAAAATACTACAGCAGTAAGTAAAAAGATGGGAATACCCATCCTAAGTGCTAATTTAAAACGCTGAATACGTTCAATCTCTTCTGTAAACATAAGATATATTTTACTACTAAAAATTAAACATCTAGGTGTTTTACATCTTTTGCATGAGTCTCTATATAATTACGACGTGGTTCAACTTCATCACCCATAAAGAGTGTAAAGGCATCACTAGCAGCTTCTGCATCTTCGATATTAACACGCAATAATACGCGATTTTCCGGTGTCATAGTTGTTTCCCAAAGCTGTTCTGGATTCATCTCACCAAGACCTTTATAACGCTGAATATAAGAGCCTTTTTTAGAGTAATCTTTAACTATTTCAAGTAACTCTAACAAATCACCCTCAATATCAAGTTCCCACTCCATAATTTTTCTATATACATAATTGGCTTCTGTAAAATGTGGTGTAGAAAATAGCTCATCGTTGATACGTAACTCTTCCATGCCATCGTCTGTCTGAACAAATAGATGTATCTCCTCTTCATTTACATGTTGAGATAAGATATTGTTTCCTCTTGAATTAAGAAACTTTTTTATCTCATCAAAGAGTGCTTGAGAAGTTAAACCTATAATATCCGGATTTTCTACAAAATGACGTATCAAATCTATAAGTGCATATCTACGCTCTAGTGCATCAAGACTTGTTTTATAATGATCTACCATCTTAAAGAAAGAGACTAAATCATTTCTACCTATATTGTCCAACTCGAGAACTTCTACACCATTTTCTATAAGAAAATCGTTCATAACTCTGTCATCTTTAAAATATATCTCTTTTTTACCTTTTTTATAGCGATAAAGAGGTGGTTGTGCAAGATATAGATACCCGTTTTCTACAATTGTACGCATATAACGAAAGAAAAAAGTAAGAAGCAGAGTCTGAATATGTGAACCGTCAACATCAGCATCAGTCATAATAATAATTTTATGATAACGTAGTTTTTCTTCGTTGAACTCTTCACCTACACCACAGCCCATAGCTGTAATCATATTTGTAATCTCATCTGATTTTAATATCTTGTCAAGACGTGCTTTTTCAACATTTAATATCTTACCTTTAAGCGGTAAAATAGCTTGAAAAACACGATCACGTCCCTGTTTAGCAGAACCTCCTGCAGAGTCCCCTTCCACTAGATATATTTCAGAAATTGTTGCATCTTTACTTTGACAATCTGCAAGTTTTCCCGGAAGCGTACCTACTGTCATAGCATCTTTACGACGGGTTAAATCACGGGCTTTTTTCGCTGCTTCTCGACCTTTTGCAGCTAATAGTGCTTTTTGAACTATCGCTTTTGCTTCGATAGGATTCTCTTCAAAATATTTATTTAACTTCTCATATGTCAGTTTTTGAACCAATGGACGTACATAGGTATTTCCAAGTTTTCCTTTTGTCTGCCCTTCAAATTGAGGTTCAGGAACACGAGCAGAGATAATACATATTAAACCCTCTTTTACATCATCACCGGATATAGCAACATCTTTCTCTTTTGCATTTCCGTTTTGTTTGTTGTAGTTTGAAATAGCACGTGTAAGACCTGCACGAAAACCGGCTTCATGAGTTCCCCCGTTTGGAGTGCGAATATTATTTACGAAACTGTATGTCTTCTCTTCGTAAGCTTCATTGTACATAAGAGCTATATCTACCTCTATATCTTCTATCTTATCATTATATTCATATACAGATGCAACTTTTTCTCTTTTGTTTAAATCTTCAACAAATTGAGATATACCACCTTCAAAATGGTAAGTCTCATTTTTACCGTCTCGTTCATCTTTAAAAATAATAGTAATTTGTGGATTGAGATATGCTAACTCTTTAAATCTTTTAGCTAAATAGTCATACTCAAAAGTTACAGTTTCCGTAAAGATAGAAGGATCTGGAGCAAACTCGATAGTCGTACCGTGTTTACGTGTTTTTCCTATTACTTTTAAAGCTTCTTTAGGTATTCCGGCTTTAAACTCTTGTTCATGAGTTTGACCGTCACGATGGATTGTCATTTTCAGATCGCCAGATAGTGCATTTACTACAGAAACACCGACTCCATGAAGTCCTCCAGATACTTTATAGGTATCTTTATCAAACTTACCTCCGGCATGTAAAACAGTTAAAACTACAGTTGCAGCAGATATTTTTTCAGTTGGATGTAAATCTGTAGGGATACCACGACCATTATCAGATATTTTTGCTGTACCGTTTTTTGTAAGTGTGACAGTTATAGTATCACAATATCCAGCCATTGCCTCATCAATAGAGTTATCAATAACTTCATAAACAAGATGATGCAAACCACGATGACCTGTATCACCAATATACATTCCAGGACGTTTTCGTACCGCTTCTAGTCCTTTAAGGACTTTAATATTGCTAGCACCGTAATTTTGTTCCATATTTCACTCCAACGTTAATAATTGCTCTATTTTATCGAAAGAGTGCTGATATTTTGATTATAACCTAAATTACGATAGGCATAACTATGGTTTTAAAATCACCATCTTGAAGTATAAAAGGTAAATTTGTCTCATTTAATCCTATATTAAATTGTGTATTTGGTATTTGTGCTAAAAAATCTAATATATATCTACTGTTTACTGCTAAAGAGAATGGTGTTTCAAAATTTGTTGCAAATTCCATCTCTGTTTTTGCTTCTATATTATCGTCACTTAAACTTTCAAAAGTTATCGTATTTTGGAAAAAAGTGACTTTCATATCACTACTGATAGTTGTTATCTGTTTTATGGCATTTATTATATCTGCTTTTGGAAGTGAAAGAGTGTTTTTTATCTCTTTTGGTATTATTCTAGTGTAATCTGGAAATTTACCATTTATCAGTTTTGTAAAAAAGCTATATTGTTGTGATTTTATAATTAAATGTGTCTCATCATATATAATATCTATATTATCAAAAAATAGTTTCTGTATCTCTACTATAGCTTTTTTTGGAATGATTAGAGATAATTCACGTGAACTTTGATTTTTTATGTTTACTATAGCCAATCGTCTTGTATCCGTAGCTACAAAATTAATACTCTCTTTTTGTATATCTATCAAAGCACCGTTTAATTCAAATTTTGGATTGCTTGTATCCGTAGCAGATGTTATCTTTTTTAAAGAACCTACTAGTGTTTGAGAATCTATAGATATATTTGAGTCTAATTCAAATGATGGAAATGATGGAAATTCATTACTTTGAAATGTGGGAAGTTTAAATTTAGAGTGAGATTGTCTTATATGTAAAGTATCTTGTTGTATCTCTAATGTAATAGTTTCATCTTTTAATAT
>WFND01000133.1 GCA_015484575.1 Helicobacteraceae bacterium | reverse complement strand
GTATATGCGTAGGTATCAAGCTTGAGGTAGTATGTGGCGTCTTTTTTCGTAAAAGTTGCATAGCCGTTTTTAAAAATAGCCATATCAAATCCAAGCTCTTTTGCAAAAAATGCCTCAATGGGCTGTGTATAGTCACCTTTTAGCTTGGTATTATGTTTAAAACTTTGTGAGTAAACCTCGCCATAATATTTTATATAGCCCTTGCCTTTGAGGTAAAATTCAAGTTTATCATATAGCTCATGTTTGAGCTTGGAATTTTTGGTTGCATTGGGGTAATTAAAGTTATATGATAGTGATTCTAATGCCCAAAGGAGAAAAGGCATTAGCAATATGATGAGTGTCTTCATGATAAACTCCTTAGATTTACATGTAAAATTCTAAAGGCTTACATGTAAATCCAAAACTCCCAAGCATCAAGCTTGAGAAGTAAGAGTTACTGTTTATACCAAACAGCATTATTTGAACCAGAACCTTTTGAAGCGTTAGTATAGTCAAATTCCATACATATTTTATTTGTATCTTCAGGAAGGAAATAAGTTTTTGAATGAGTACCGTCAGTTGTCCCTTCTACAAATATCTCTGTGTAACCGTAATCGGTACAGTGTAGTGCAACATTACTATCATATCTAGTGTTACCAGCATATTCTTGTGTATATTGTATGTCATTGATAAGGCTTGTTGAAACATTATTGTAAATACTCAATGATTTACCATTAAGGGTGTCATACATTGGAGCATTTTCATTTGCATTGGGTTCTTCCACTGCTGTAGATGTCACCGTTGCTTCATCAATGCCATTATTAGCGTTATCTATAATAGCTGTAACTTTATATACTGCTGTTGACTCTCCCACTGTAATGAAATCGACACTATTAGGGGAAGATATACCAAATGCTGGCATAAATGTTTCGCCATTATCAAAAGTAGGATTCAGCATTGCAACATTATTTCCATCAGACTCATGATATGTGCTATGAGCAACTTTACGTGAGCCATCAAAAAGATCAAAAACCGTGATGCTTTCATTATTTGACAGGAATATATAAGATATTTTTTGAATATTTTTTACTTTTGTGCCACTTCTGTATTCAGCTACAACAGTCATGCCGGAAAGATTAGCACTATCAATACTTTGTCCATCTACTGCTGTTGGTGTCGAACTACTACTCTGAGAGCTTACTTCACTACTTGAAGAAGAGCTTGAGCTTACGGCTTGTCCCATCGTTTCCTTTAGGTGTTCGATAGCAGAACTTGCATCAATTTTACTTACCCCTGCAAGTGAGACAAGTGTTTCAATACTTTTGGTACTAAACTGCATACCCGTAGTAAACTTATCCCCAACCGTTTTTGCAATCTTAATACCATTACTTGGAAGGGTGTCTTCATCAAGTGATTGTAACAGCTGTGTCATCTTAATAACTTTTGGATTAGTAAAGTCTGTACGACTTACTCCTACAAGATCTTGTGGATAGACGTTACCATCAGCTGTTGGAATATTGACACTTCCTAGTGAAAGTTTACCAATATAAAACTCAACAGAAGAATTTTCGCAATAAAAGCTACCCTCTTTATCAGTAAATCCCCGATAATTTGGGCCGCCACAACTATAGAAGACTCCTTCAACTGGTGCATCTACTAGGTGTCCCACAATATCACTATTGCTACTTGTTGAACCCCCTGTTGTATTAGAAGCTGGAGTACTACTGCTACTTCCTCCGCCACATCCTATTAAAAGAGCTGTTAGTGCAACTATTGAAAGAGTTGTTATGGTTTTCATGATTCTATCCTTTTATTTTCGATATGTGGATATTGTATCACAAAGTTGTGTCAAAGTTGGGGGGGGGTTTGATTCTGTTTTTTAGATACAACATAATAAGCTAAAGCAATGTATATAATAATATGTAACACTAAAATAAGATAATCACCTATAACCATATCAAAATCAGCACCCATCTGATTTAGCTTTAAAAATCCATCTATTGCAGGAGTAGATGGAGATATTAGTGAGAGATATTGTATATATTTTGGCATAGCTTCAAGTGGCCAGACAAAACCTGCACTAAAAACCAGAGGTAGAGATGAGAAGAGTATTATAGCAGTAGCAATCTCACGTGAAGAGAAGAGTGAACCTAAAAATATACCAAAAGAGATAACCGCTAAAATAAATATGGTTGAAAAACTTAGCAGATTATAGATATTGGCTATATGCGTGATATGAAAAAATTCATAACTAAAACCAAAATAAAAGAGTGTATGAATAAAAAATATAGTTCCAAAAATTATAAAACGAGATAAAAAAATCTGATATATTTTAGCTTTCTTATAATGTTCATATTTTGGCTCTTTTGTACGCTCATTAACTCCGCCTCCCAAGATACCTAGCCCTATAAGAAGAGTCTGTTGCAGTATAAGTATAAAGACGGCAGGTACAACATACTGCGTATAGCTGTTATCTTTGTTAAAAAGATTTATCGTATTTAAAGAGTATGGCGTAAAAGCTCTTTTTGCACCGCTTACAGGTATATTGTCCTTTAATAAGTTTGCTACTTTAATCTTGGAAGACTCCGTAATAACCGAACGCATAGCCCCCTCCAAAACAGCACCATAGATAAGAAAATAGCTACTGTCTGCTCCAACTGCAACAGTAGGCGACATTCCAAGAGCCAACTTCTTTTTAAAATCCCTTGGGATGATGACAACGGCTCTCACCTTAGTCTCTTCAAGAGCCTTAAGAGCATCTTTTTGACTCATATCTCTTCGTACAACATCTACTTGGGCAGTAGCATTTAGTTTATAGATGATATTGCGAGAGATGTCACTTTTATCCAGATCTACTACACTTACATGTAAAGCACTTACACTCTCTTTGGCGTAAGGCTGTGGATATAAAAATGAGTAAAATATAACACCTCCTATAATAGTAAGCACTATAGCCGCATCCGTAAATACAAGCTTTGTTTCAGCTCTTAATATGGCAAAAAAATTCATCTCCCAAGCCTTTGGCGAAACCTTAAAAATACGATAATAAGCGTTAAGCTAAATGCTCCAAGATATAAGAGTTTATCAACTTCTAAAAATATATCTCCGCCATAGTTTGCCTGAGAAATCTGTAACTGCATATAGTATGTTACGGGAAGCAGACTCTTCCAAGTCAGTGCAAAATAATTCATACTGCTTGTAGGAAATGTGACACCCAAAAATGCAAACGCAGGAGCAGTATAAACAGCTCCTAAGCTGAGTGAGCGTGTATAGTCAAAACCTACAACAAACAGCAAAAGTGCAACGGACTGATAAGCGATAACAGTTAAAAAAATACCAAAAACCATAACAGCCAAAGAGCCTTGAAATATCCACCCTTTGTACCCGTACATGTAAAAGATAAATCCAATCTGCATAAGTGTAAACACAAGCGTAAGTGGAAGCAGTTTCCCCAATATTTTCATCTCAATATGCCCATCTTTGAAAAAAATTTTCTCCCTTTTTGCTTTAAACAGCGTACCAAAACTTACTATAGTGGCAATAACGATAAATATCTGCCATACAGATGGGATAAGTGCAGAGATAAGAAATAAAAAATAGTTTTTGTAAGTGTTAAAAAAAGGTGTAACTTGCAGAGATATAGGTGCTATTTTATGTATGCTCTCATCCACATTTTTAGTTTTTGCCAAGTTTTTAACATACTCTATCTGCGCAGCAGAGCTGACAACACTCTCAAGAAGAGCCGCTTTTATGATTTTACCTACAAGTATGTACTGGGTATTTAACATAGCGGTAACTTTTGGTTGCAAGTTTAATAGTACATCTTTTTGAAAATGTTTCGGTATCTCCACGAGTGCATAAGCTTTTGTAGATTTTATAAGTTTTACAGCCTCTTTTGTATCAGAGACTCTATATTTTATATCCAGAGTTGATGAGGCGTTGATATTAAACAGAAGTCTCTTTGAAAACTGACTCTTATCATTATCTACAACAACAATAGGCAGTTTTGATGCCACACCCTCTTGAAATATCACTATCAATATAGCAAAACTAATAAGAGGAAAAATAGTGATAAGCGAAAACCTGTACCAAGAGTTTTTTATCTCTTTTAACTCATTAAAAAAAGCAAAGCTAATGGCATCAAGCATTATAACTCTAACAAAACACTCATGCCTACACGAAGATTTTCAATAGGCTTTAACGGACGAAGTTGTACTTCAAAACTTTTCATATCATAGCCTTTTCCACTCTCAGTAGCTCTCCATGAAGCAAAATCACCCATAACGGCTATATCACTGACTTTAAACTTATAGGTATCATCTCCCAAAGCCGGAATTTTAACTTTAAAAATTTTATCTTTTTGAAACTCTTTTAAGTAATCCTCCCTAACTGCAAATTTTGCCCAAGAGTCATCTATATCTATAGTGCTGACAACAGGAAAACCGCTAGGTGTCAGCTCTCCTGAATGTATAAGAATCTGTGTGACTCTGCCTTTATGAAAAGAGTGGGCGATAGTCTCATCTATATAGGCATTGACCTCATCAACTTTGGCGGCATATACTCTCTCTTGTGCATCTGCAGCATCTTTTACCTCGACTCTAGCACCCTCTTTTGCCATAATTGCCATCTGCTTAGCTGCGTTTGAGGTGTATTTTGCTGCCTGATACTTTGTATAAACTTCATCACGTTTTTGCTGTGACACGACACCCTCTTTGTAAAGTTTTTCTATGCGTTTATAAGTTGTCAGCATCAACTCTTGTGCCGCTTTTGCTTTGTGCCACTGATCTTTGGCTGCTTGTATCTGCTCTCTTCTAGCACCGTTTTGTGCCTCATTTTTTTGAGCTCCTGCTGCATCTTGTGCAGCTTTTGCCTGTTTTAATTTTGCGTGAACTTCCGGCGAATTTATACTAAAGATACTCTCACCAGCCTCTACTTCATCACCTTTTTTTACAAATATTTCGCTGATACGACCGGGAAGCTTGGAGGAGATATTGTAGCTTTGTGCATCTATCTCTCCTTGAAGAACTATCTTTTTTGGTTGATAAGCCATATAAAAGGTATATCCAACCCAGCCAAAAAGAGCAAAAATCAGAACGGTTATTGCCAATATGATGCTATTTTTCATCTTTAATCCCTTGTGAATTGTCTGCTATCTCAAAAAACATATCTCTATCTCCACTCAATACGCACAGTTGCGAAACTTTTTTTACAAAATTATATGCGGCATTTAGACGTTTTGTTTTTGCACCCATTAAAAACATCTCCGCATCAACAAGCTCAACAGAAGTTGACAGACCCTCATTAAAAGACAATTCTCTCAATCTGTAATTTTCACGTGCAAGAGAGAGAGAAGAGCTAAGAGCATTGAACTCTTCATACGATGAGAGCATCTGTTTGTATGTCTTCTCTACAAGAAGTTTCAGACCTTCAATAGCTTGTGATTTTGTATGTTTTATCTTTGCATTTAGAAGTTTTGCTATCTCTATCTCTTGGCTTCTGTCGGCTCTTTTTAATAAGTCTATCTTTATCATAACACCCGCAAACCACTTAGGAAGCGTCTCCATAAGCAGACTATCATCTCTATATAAATTATAGTTTCCATAAGCGGCAACTTTTGGCAGCCATCCAGACTCTTTTATCTTGATAAGTGAATTGCTCTGCATAGTTTTTGCATCTATTATCTTTAAAGCAGGATAATTCCTTTTAGTCTCACTCTTGTAATACTCTTCATCTTTTAGATTACTGTTTACAAAGAGCTTTGATGATGGCAACTCTTTTGTGTGAGTAATACTAAAAAGAGCAGATTGTGCTATCTCTAGTTTATGTTTGGCATCTGTATATTCTATTTTTGCGGAGTCTAATTTGACTTTTGAATGTAAGAGTTCTATATTTGCTATTTGAGCCTCATCTTTTAATTTTTTGGCATTTTGATAATGCAGTGTTAATGCCCTAAGTGCCTGTCGGCGTGTCTGTAAAAGTGACTTACTAACAACTACGCCGTAATAGTATTTTATAAATTTTATAAACTCTATATCCTCTTTCATCTCTTTTTTGGCTTTTGTTTCATCAATTCTTGCCGCATAAATATCTTGTGCAGCATCTATCTTACCGCCGGTATATAGAGGCCATAGAAGATTTAAGTCTGCTAAAAAAACATCCTGCTTTGTTAAATCTATCTGATTTGCAAAAGGTATAGGCACAGGCAAAGTGGCTAAAAATTTGGAAATATCCGAAGTATCGACATTTACGGGTTCTGATAAGTGTGTATAGCTTGCACTAAGCGATATAGATGGAAGATACATAGACTTTGCCGATTCCACTTTTAGTTTTGCACTCTTGATATCGTCATCTGCTATCTTTATCGTATCGCTATGTGAGCAGACATCTTCCCACGCCTCTTTTACACCTATATCAGCATGTACGGACAGTATAGCAAAGCATAGAAAAAAAAGTTTTTTCAAAAAATATCCTTGATTATTTGGGATTGGTATTATAACTGACATGTAGTAATTTCATTTACTAAAATATGAGCAATTTTTTTCTTGGAGTCTATAACTGTTCCTATATTAAAAGATTCTAATATCTCTTTCTCTTCAAGCGATACAACCTTGACAACTACTCTAATCTTATCACTAAATTGTTGCAAGGCTTCACATATTAGACGTTTTTTATCAAAATTATCCAATGTTATTATAATGGCAGAAGCATTTTCTACATGTAAAGCGTTAAGAATTGACGGCTTTGACATATCTCCATAGTAAGCTTTTTCACCGCTATTTAGTGCCTCTTTTACATGTTTAAGTGAGTTATCGATGATAATATGCTCAACTCCCATAAGAGCCAAATCTTTTGCAACAAACTTTCCTACGACACTGTACCCGCAAACAATAATATGATTTTTACGCTCTTGCAGGGATTCAAAATCGTTATGAAAGGTCTCCTCTTTTAAAAATTTAACAACAACTTCATCAATTTTTGCAATCATAAAAGGAGTGATAATCATGGAGATAACTACAACCAATATAAGCAGACCTATTAACTCATTATCTATTAGGTTTGCACTTGAAGCTAGAGCAAATATAGCAAAAGAGAACTCTCCCACTTGAGCTAAGGCAAGAGCAGTCTTGAGTGCAACATCTCTTTTTGAACTAAGAGAGATAGCAAGAAAAATTATAATAGTTTTAATAGTAAATATACCTACGATAAGCCCTATAATTTCAACTAAATGCTGTGAGAAAAAGAGCAGGTCAATCTTCATACCGACAGTAACGAAAAAAGTTCCTAACAGCAGATCTTTAAACGGAGCAATATCGACCTCAACCTTATGATGATATTTTGTCTCGGCAATAATCATACCGGCAACAAAAGCACCTAGAGAGTAGGTAAAACCCATATAGTGTGCAAATAGTGAAGCACCCATTAAAATTACCAGTATTGAACCCATAAAAAGCTCTTCTACATTGCTATCAGCAGAGAAGTGAAGAAGCCATGTCATAACACGTTTTGCAATGATAAAAAGCAGACCTATTACAGCAATAGCACTTAAGATTGTATTGGTGATAACTGATTGCAAATCTATATTTTCAACACTTAAAAAACCGATAAGGAGCAAGATAGGAATAACTGCCAAATCTTGAAAAATCAAAATCCCCATAGCACGTTGTCCATAGGGTTGATGTATCTGCTTAGAAGCCTTAAGATAACTAAGAACAACAGCCGTAGATGAAAGCGAAAGTGCTAGTGAGATTATGATGGATGCCGAGGTATCCACATGGAAAATATATTTTGATATAAGATAAAATACAAAAGCACTTATCCCAACTTGCATAGTTCCGTTGGCAAATACCTCTATCTTCATAAGCTTCATCTTGGCAAGAGAGATCTCAAGCCCGATGGTAAACATCAAAAATACGATACCAAATTCACCTATAAGCTCAAGCAGATGAGAGTCTTTGACATGATGTAAATCAAATCCGTAAGTGATTAATGTACCTGTGATAATATAGCCGATAATCTGAGAAATTCCCAATTTTTTCAATATAAGATTTATAACAACCGATATGCCAAGAGCGATAACGGTATAAAGTAAAGCCGATTCCATCCGTTTAAAAACCTCTGTTTTAGAGTATGCTTAGATAATTATAAGTATAATGATACCATTAAAATGATTGGATAGATAATGACAAAATATATTTTCGTGACAGGTGGTGTTCTTAGCTCTTTAGGCAAAGGAATAACTGCTGCTAGTGTCGGAACACTATTAAAACACTCCGGTAAAAATGTAGGTATGCTTAAAATTGATCCGTATATCAATGTAGATCCCGGAACAATGAGTCCACTAGAACATGGGGAAGTTTTTGTCACAAAAGATGGAGCAGAGACAGACCTTGATATTGGAAATTATGAGAGATTTTTAGATATGTCATACCTAAAAACATCAAACTTTACTACAGGACAGGTTTACTCTTCTGTTATTGAACGTGAACGTGCAGGTGGTTATCTCGGTCAGACTATTCAGGTTGTACCGCATATTGTCGGAGAGATAGTAGATAGGATTAAACAAGCCGGTGAAAGTCATGACATCTTAGTTGTTGAGCTTGGAGGAACGGTTGGAGATATTGAGGGTCTTCCGTATATGGAGGCTATTCGTCAGATGAAACATGATGATGAAGTGTCGGGAACATTTTTCATACATGTAACCTTGGTTCCATTTATAAAAGCGGCAGGAGAGCTAAAAAGCAAACCTACTCAACACTCAGTTCAAGAGTTACGCCGTATCGGAATTACGCCACAGATGATTATAGCCCGTTCCGAGATAGCATTACCAAAAACCTTTAAGAAGAAGTTGGCACTCTCTTGCGATATTGCACAAGACAGTGTTATTGATGCACTTGATGCAGCTAGTATTTATGCCGTACCTATGAGCTTTTTACAGCAAAATATCTTATCTCCCATCTCTAAAGAGTTGGATTTAGGTGAACTTAACCCGGATATGAATGAGTGGGACTCTCTTGTTAAAAAGATAGTCTCCCCTCAAAAACGTATCACTATCGGCTTTGTAGGAAAATATCTTGAACTAAAAGAGTCTTACAAATCGCTCACAGAAGCTCTAATACATGCAGGAGCACATCTCGATACACGTGTAGAGATATGCTGGGTAGATAGCGAAGAGATAGAGGTCAGAGGAAGTCAAGAGCTGCTTTGCGATTGTGATGCCGTTTTGGTTGCGGGAGGTTTCGGCTCTCGTGGAGTTGAGGGCAAAATAAAAGCCATAGAGTATGCACGTGTGAACAAGGTTATCTATCTTGGAATATGTCTTGGAATGCAACTGACTCTTGTAGAGTATGCAAGAAATGTATTAGGATTGGAAGATGCCAACTCTGTAGAGTTTGACGAAAATACCACAAACCCTATGGTCTATCTTATAGATAACTTTATCAACCAATCCGGCTCAACAGAGCTGAGAACTCATGAGTCTCCTATGGGCGGAACTCTTCGTCTTGGTGAGTACCCTTGTGAAACCAAAAAAGGCTCACATCTAGCAGATGCTTATAAAAATAAAGAGATAATATATGAGCGTCATCGTCATAGATATGAGGCAAATCCTGCTTACAGAGAAGCTCTTGAAAAGGCAGGGATGGTGGTAACAGGTGAATCTCACGGGCTTATAGAGACGGTTGAGATACTAGAACATCCTTGGTTTTTAGGGGTGCAATTTCATCCGGAATTCACCTCTCGTCTTCAGACTCCAAATCCGGTTATCTTGGCTTTTGTAGAGGCTACTTTGAACAATGTCGAGAGTTGAAGCTCCTCTGCTAGACAAAACGACCCTTTTTCAGATGCTAGAGCGTCGTTTTGGGGGTAAGTTTAGTAAACTTAGCGATATTCCCCACCCTTCGCTTTTACATGACGCTCAAAAAGCAGCTAAAAGATTGGCAGATGCCGTAAGAACAAAAGAGCGTATCACTCTTGTAGGAGATTATGATGTTGACGGTGTAACATCAACATCTATCTGCGTGCTGTTTTTTAGAGAGATAGGATATCCGTTACAGACGGTTATTCCAAATCGTTTTAAAGACGGCTATGGGGTTTCACCTAAAGTTTTAGAGCGTATTGATGCCGATGTTGTCTTTACCGTAGATAATGGGATTACAGCCATAGAGGCGGCAGATATATGTAAAAACAGGGACATTGACCTTATCATAACAGACCATCATACACCCTCAAAAGTGTTGCCCGATGCGTATGCTATCGTAAATCCAAAACTAGATGTATGCAGTTATCCTTTTAAAGATATATGCGGAGCTCAAGTGGCTTGGCTACTTCTTGGTTTGATAAAAAAAGAGTTACATGTAGATGTAGATATGATGCAGTACCTTGAGCTTTTAGCACTTGCTATCGTAGCAGATGTCATGCCTTTGGTTGGGATAAACAGAGCTATAGTTCAAGGTGGTTTAAAGCAGATGATGAAGAGCAAAAGAGCGTCATCTGTTATCATAAGAGAGTACATAAACAAGAGCCGTTTAAGTTCTGAAGATATAGGTTTTCAGATAGCTCCTCGACTAAATGCCGCAGGAAGACTGGAAGATGCTTCTCTAGCTATGGAGTTTTTAACGGCAAGAGATGAAGATGAGGCATTTGAAAAGTTTGAACTGCTAAACAAATTGAATGATTTACGTAAAACAACCGAGGCAGAGACAACAGAGATTGCATCTTTACATGTAAGCAGTAATGATAAAATTATAGTAGCTTACGGTGAGGGTTGGCATGAAGGTGTTGTAGGCATTATCGCTTCACGTCTTGTAGGACAGTTCAACCGCCCTGCTATCGTTTTAAGTTGTGATGGCGAAAATGCAAAAGGTAGTGCAAGATCCTTAGCAAATGTAGATATTTACAAGCTTATAAGTACGCAAAAAAAGTATCTTCAAAAGTTTGGAGGTCATAAAATGGCAGCCGGTTTATCTTTACATGTAAAAGATATAGAAGCTTTTAAAAAAGAGATAAACGAAGAGGCACAAAAGCTTGACCCGGATGATTTTATACTTAAAGAGGATATTATCGGGGTTATACAGAGCAGTTGTATAGATTTTGAACTTTTAGATATTTTAGAGAAGTTTGAGCCTTATGGAGAGGCAAATCCCAGACCACGCTTTTTAGTTAAAGATGCAGAAGTTTTAGGCATCAAGCTATTTGGAGCAGACCACTCTCACTCTCGTGTAAATCTGCGTTTTTTTCAACATGAGCGTCAAAGTCATGAGCTTCTTGCTTTTAGAGAGGTGCTTAGTATGCCAGAAGACAGAAAGCTTACATGTAGCTATACGGTAAATAAAAATGAGTTTAACGGAAGAGTTTCAATTCAGCTTATGATTGAACGAATATATTAAAGGAGATGAGATGACAGGAGTGTTTATAGAGTTTCGTGATCCGCTTTTTGGAGTTATTGTCTTTTTTGTGCTTATTTTTATTGTCGCTATCTTCAGCTACTGGTGGGGTCGCTATAAGCTCAAACTTGAAGATAAGACACTAAATCGTTTCGCTTCACAGTTTCATAAACTTCCAAACGAGAAAGAGCTTAAATCTCTTATATCAGAAGCAGGGTTATCTGAAAAATCTTGGTTGCTTCTTGCGAGTACTTATGAGAAAGAGGGAGATTTTGAAAAAGCTATAGAGATATATCAGGCTTTAATGGAGATACAAAAGGAGAGTGCCTCTCGTCATGAGACCATGTTGCTTTTAGGTCAAAGTTACTTTAAAGCCGGTTTTTTGGAACGTTCAAGAGATATATTTTTACAGATATTAAAAATATCCCCTAGAACTCCACAGGCACTTGAACAGTTACTTTTGGTATATGAATATCTTCAAGATTATGATAATGCACTTGAGGTTTTACAACCGCTCCAAGAGTTAGGAGAAGATGCAAAAAAAGATAAACTCTACTTAAAGGCAGTATCTCTGATTCGTGGTAATAAATTTTCTCAAAATGAGAAACTTATAACTCTTATAGATGAGTATAACAGACATAAAAAGCTCTCATATCTTATTTATGAGTACCTGTTTCGACATGACTCCAAGATGGCATGGAGTAGTTTTGATTTTACTCAAAGTGAACGAATAGCCGATATTTTGTGGTACTTAAATGAGGATGAGCTTGATTTGGATATAATTGCACAAAACGATTTCTTACGTGAACTTTTCACTGCAAAAGGTGTTGTTGATTTAGCAGATGAGAGTAGCGTATTTGAGTTGGATGTTCTGATAAAACTGCGTCATGCAGGTGAAAAAGGGGCAAATATACAGTTTGAATATCTCTGCGATAACTGTAAACAGGTATTTCCATTTTCATTTCACAGATGCCCAAGTTGTCACACTATCGACAGCATTACAAATGAGATGATTTTAACCAAGGATACTATTGAAGAAAATTACTCTTTTTAGCGACGGCTCTGCTCTGGGCAACCCGGGTCCCGGTGGCTTTGGTACTATTTTACGTTTTAAAGATAGCGAACGTATTTTAAGCGGAGGTGAGCCATACACAACAAATAATCGTATGGAATTAAAAGGTGTTATAGAGGGTCTAAAAGCTCTTAAAGAGCCTTGTGAGGTAGAGATTATTTCAGACTCTAGTTATGTGGTAAAAGGTATAAATGAGTGGTTGACAAACTGGATAAAACGCTCTTTTAAAAAAGTGAAAAATCCGGATCTTTGGCGAGAATATATAGAGGTATCAAAACCACATATCATCCACGCTACTTGGGTAAAAGGTCATAACGGACATGAAGAGAATGAGCGTTGTGATGATATTGCACGCAAGAGAGCTCAAAAATATAAAGATGGAGAGTTAAATGGATGAATTAAAACCTTTACAAGATAGACTTGATTATAAGTTTAAAGACAAAAAGCTCCTTATTGAAGCGCTGACACATAAAAGTTTTAAACAGCCCTACAATAATGAGCGATTGGAATTTTTGGGTGATGCTGTTTTAGATCTTGTTGTCGGTGAGTATCTATATACAAGATTTCCAAAGCATGATGAGGGTAAATTGTCTAAAATGAGAGCATCATTGGTAAATGAAGAGGCGTTTACAAGACTTGCAAATGCTATTGGCTTGGGTGATTATATCTATCTCTCAAATGCAGAAGAGAATAATAAAGGCCGCTCAAAGCCTTCTCTTTTATCTAACGCTTTTGAAGCTATTATGGGTTCTGTTTATCTTGAAGCCGGTTTAAAACAGGTGGCAAAAATAACAATAAAACTTTTAGATGAAAATTATGAAGAGCTGACATTGGATTCTCTATTTAAAGATTATAAAACTTCCCTCCAAGAGCTTACTCAAGCACACTTTGGAGTGACACCGGAATATCACCTCCTAAGCAGTCGTGGACCTGACCACCTTAAAGAGTTTGAGATAGCTGTAAAAATAAACGGCAAAGTATATGCAAAAGCTGTTGGAAAAAGTAAAAAAATAGCCCAACAAGAGGCTGCTCATATAACTTTAGAGAGTTTAAAAAAGGAGCTTGTATGAACCGCTTTGGTGAACGTTTTAGCTTCTCGACATTTGGAGAATCTCACGGAAAGGCACTTGGCTGTATAGTTGATGGTGTTCCTGCAGGGTTAGAGATAGATGAAGCTTTTATTCAAAGTGAGCTTGACCGCCGCAAACCCGGTCAAAATGCTTACGCAACAGCTAGAAAAGAGGGTGATGAGGTAGAGATACTTAGTGGTGTTTTCGAGGGAAAAAGTACAGGAACACCGATAGCTATGGTTATCTACAATACAAACCAAAAATCAAAAGATTATACAAATATCAGAGATGTTTTTCGTCCGGGACATGCAGATTTCACATATTGGCATAAGTACGGTATTCGTGACTATAGAGGCGGTGGACGCTCATCTGCCCGTGAGACAGCGGCTCGTGTAGCAGCGGGAGCTGTCGCAAAGCTTATGCTTAAAGAGTTAGGTATTACATGTAATAGCGGTGTTTGTGAAGTTGCCGGAATATCTTCAAAAAGTTTTGATTTTTCATATCCAAAAAACAGTGAGATATATGCACTAGATAGAGATGTGGAACAGGCTCAAAAAGATGCTATCTTAAGAGCAAAAGAGAATCATGACTCTGTCGGTGGAGTTGCCCTAGTCAATATCAGCGGAGTGCCTGTCGGTCTTGGTGAGCCTATGTATTATAAGCTAGATGGTGTTCTAGCTGATGCCATGATGGGAATAAATGCCGTAAAAGGTGTTGAGATTGGTGATGGCATACAGAGTGCAAAAACTTTTGGAAGTCAAAATAATGATCCCATAAGAAACAGCGGTTTTGAAAGTAATCACTCCGGTGGTATTTTAGGCGGCATAAGCAACGCAGACGATATTATAATAAAAGTTCATTTTAAACCGACGCCATCCATCTTCAAGAGACAGCATACGATAACAACACAAGATAAAGAGATAGATTTCTCACTAAAAGGTCGTCATGACCCATGCGTAGCTGTTCGAGGCTCTATTGTCGCAGAATCTATGGCAGCAGTTGTTATTGCCGATATGGTGCTGTTAAATATGGGAAGAAAGATGGAAGCAGTTAAAAGTTACTATAAAAATTAAATCTTCATTTATTCTTCATTCTTCTTTGTCATACTACGATTATCAAAAAAATAAGACTGAGGAGTCAAATCATGAAAACAGCACACAAATTAGGATTTATATCAGCAGTAGCAGCGACTATACTATTTAGTGGTTGTGGAGGTGGTGGAAGTAGCAGTTCACCTGCAAATACTTTAGAATCAGTTAGTAAAACTATAACTGTAGAGCGTGGTCCGCTTCTTGATGCAAATGTAACTGATGCGTTAGGACATGGAGCGATAGAGTTAGGTGCTGGTGAGTACACATTTGATCATAATCCAGAGTATCCAATTTCAGCAACAGGTGGATATATAGATGTAAATCGTGATGGAAAAATTGATGCCGGTGAGGTAAGAAATGAGTTAAAACTTAAAGCACTGAGCGGTGACGTTGTTACAATGGCAACAACTTTAGCTAGTGACGCAAATAAAACAAAAGTATTAGAAGATAAATTTGGATTGAGCAAAGAGCAGATAGATACTATGACACCGGGCAAATCAAAAGAGATTGAAGCCTTTTCAAATACCGTATATGCTTACGCAATAGATAATGGTTACAAAGACCCTTCGAAAATTCCTGCAGATGATTTACAGACTCTTGTAAATGATTATAAAGCGAAACGTGATGCATATATAGCAGATGGAAAAAGTGCAGGTGAGCATGAACAAAATGTTATGGATGGACTCTCTATCAAAACTCTTGACAATGCTGATGCAACAAAGGCACAAGAAGATTTTGATGCTAGAATGCAAGAAAACAAGCATAATCATGGAGAGTTATTTGGCAGCTCTTCTAGTATGGGTCAACATTCAAGCGAGGCAGGTCAACACTCAAGCGATTTTGGCGGAGATATAGGACAGCACTCTAGTGAAATGTCAAGTGAAGCTACTCAGCACTCAAGCGAAATAGGTCAACATTCAAGTGATTTCGGTGGAGATATGGGACAGCACTCTAGTGAAATGTCAAGCGAAGCTACTCAACACTCAAACGATTTCGGCGGAGATACAAGTGGAGCGGGACAACACTCAAGCGAGGCAGGTCAACATTCAAGTGATTTCGGTGGAGATATGGGACAGCACTCTAGTGAAATGTCAAGCGAAGCAGGTCAGCACTCAAGCCAAGCAGGAGAACATTCAGACAATGAGGGAGAACACTCAAGTGCAGGAGAAATTTTCAATCAAAACTATACAATGCGTACAACACAGGCTATTTCAATCTAAATTAGATATACTTTTAAGATAGTAATATCTAGGTAATAATAATGAAAATACTACTCTTAGAAGATGACGCTCTGCTGGCACAGAGCGTCATAGATGAATTGCAAGACGCTGGATATGATGTAACCTGGGCAGAAGAGTCTGAGAGCGTTATTGATATAACATATGAAGAGAGTTTTAATCTCTATATTTTTGATGTTAATGTACCCGGTATTAATGGATTTGAGCTTTTAAAATCACTAAGAGACAGTGGTGACCAAACTGCTGCTATCTTTATGACATCACGAAATCAGATAGATGATATACGAGAAGGCTTTAATGTCGGTGCAGATGATTACATAAAAAAACCTTTCGATTTAGATGAACTGCTTATACGCATAGAGTCAAAACTACCAAAGATACAATCCACTCAACTATCAAAATCATTTTCAATAGATCCTGCCGGTTATCGTATTACATGTAAAGATAAAAACTCCAAACTGCCTCCTAAAGAGTTTGATTTAATTCGTTATTTTATTAATCATCAAGATCAACTTCTTCCTACAGATATTATTATTAGTGAGATTAGTGAAAAGGGTATCTCTATCGCAACTTTTCGCACCTATATTAAAAATCTTAAACGTTATATTGATGGATGTGGTGTTATTGAAAATATAAAAGGAGTCGGCTATCGCTTTAAACTCTTATGAGCATCACAGTTTTTTACGCTTTTTCCTTATCTATATATTGGCATTAGTATCTATTTTTATTGCTTTAGCATCACTGTATTATTACAAAGAGCGTCAACGTTATTTTCAAGAACAAAAAGTTGAAAATAGACTGGATTTTGCAGAGTGCAAACATCTAAAAAGAATGCTTCCCTCAGCAGATGAGTGTAAAATGCAGCCAGTTGTTATAGATGACAAACTTCAAATTATATATAGAGAAATTTTTTACGCTTTTTTATTCTCATTGGCTCTTATTTTACCATTTGGATATTTTTTAGCACGTCTATCTTTACGTCCAATGCGAGAAGCTGTTGTGGCAATGGATAGCTTTATAAACGGTATAGTTCATGATATAAATACACCATTGAGCGTTATCAGAATGAATGCACAAAGTATCTCAAAAGCTATAGATAATGAGAAAATAAAGATAAAAACATCACGTCTTATACAAGGAGTACAGCAGATTGAGTCTCTTGAAGAGCAACTTCTTTTCAGTGTTAAAGTCGGACAGTACGAGTTACAAAAAGAGTCTTTTGATTTGGGAGACGTTTTACAAAACAGAGAGCATTATTATGCAAGTTTACGAAAAAGCTTAACTATTGTTATGGATGTTGATTCATACATAATTTATGCTGATAAGATTGCTTTACTCAGAATGATTGATAATATAGTCTTAAATGCTATAAAATACTCACCATCAAAACGTCATGTCTATATCTCTATAAAAGATAATGTTTTAACAATAAGAGATGAAGGAGTTGGAATAAAATATCCTAAAAAAGTTTTTGATAAATATTATCGTGAGGCAAAAAAGAGTAAAGGTATAGGATTAGGTCTATATATAGTTGCCGAGGTGGCAAAATTACACAATATAAAAATAGATGTAGAGTCAACTTTGGGAGTCGGAACAAATTTTAAGCTTAATCTCTCACACATCTCTACATCAAAACTTCACTAATTCACGATATAATTACACATGAAAAAAATATCTCTCTTTTTTATCGCTTTTTTTTATGTTTCACTTATCCATGCAAGTATGATGGGTGATTTTCGTAAAGCACAGCGACAATTGGTTTTAGCTGATTTTAAAGCACTTTACAAACAGCGTCATATCTCATCTCACAGGGTACAGTTACGTCACAAATATATGCGTGTGAAAAAAATCTCTCACTCTGGTATGTTAGAGCATTATTATCATACAGATACAAAAAAAGAGCAAAATTCTGTTATGCAGATGCCTGAAGCATCAATGTCAATGGATACGCAAAATGCTTCAATGCAGACAGAAGCAAATAGAGAATTTGAAAATATGCAACAGCATAATAGACCAAAAAATGAGCATGAGAATCAACAAAACAATACAGAGATGCCAAGCACAGGTTCTGGTTCCGGTTCAGACTCAACATCAGGACATGAGAGTGGCACAGAGATGCCAAGCACAGGTTCAGCTTCAGACTCAACATCAGGACATGAGAGTGGCACAGAGATGCCAAACACCGGTTTTGGTTCCGGTTCAGACTCAACATCAGGACATGAGAGTGGCACAGAGATGCCAAGCACAGGTTCTGGTTTCGGTTCAGGCTCAACATCAGGGCAAGAGAGTGGTACAGAGATGCCAAGCACAGGTTCTGGTTCAGCTTCAGACTCAACATCAGGACATGAGAGTGGTACAGAGATGCCAAGCACAGGTTCTGGTTCAGCTTCAGACTCAACATCAGGTCAAGAGAGTGGCACAGAGATGCCAAGCACAGGTTCAGCTTCAGGCTCAACATCAGGGCAAGAGAGTGGTACAGAGATGCCAAGCACAGGTTCTGGTTCAGCTTCAGACTCAACATCAGGTCAAGAGAGTGGCACAGAGATGCCAAGCACAGGTTCTGGTTCAGGCTCAGGCTCAACATCAGGTCAAGAGAGTGGCACAGAGATGCCAAGCACAGGTTCAGCTTCAGGCTCAGGCTCAACATCAGGATATGAGAGTGGTGGAAATATTGAAACACCACACATACGTTCACTATTTGCTAATCCATGGAAGCGTAAATGAAGTTCATCTTAGCTCTCTTATCACTTTTATCACTTCTAAATGCGACACAAGAGATATTTAATCCCTATAATCTAAGCTTTACATCTATAATACACAGTGAGTATGAGTCTAGCTTGGGCAAAGATAATAATGATACTTTTCCTTCAGAGTCAAACACTTACGCTACATGGTACAACACATTACTTTTTAATTATGATATTAATAATGATTTTTATCTTAGTTTAGGTGCAAAAGCCAATCTTGTTTTGGGTGAGGACAACTATAAAGCACCATTTTACTTAAGAGGTAAATTGACCTCAAATCAACTCAATAAAGCAATCATAAGCGAAGCCTCAATCAACTATGATAACTCTTTTATCTCACTAAGCATAGGCCGAAACGATATAGATTATGACTGGTTACTAGGTAGCATGGACGGTATAATAGCATCTATTGGCGATGACAAAAGTCTCTCTTTACGACTGTTTTGGTTTCAAAATTTTGTCCAACTTCAGTATAACTACTATTTTAATTTAAATAATATCAATGACTCTAACGGTATTTACGGTGCAATCGTAAAATCTAAAATTAAAGATTTTGAGTTTAGTATGTATGATTACTATATGCAAGATTTACGTAATATATCCGGCTTACATGTAAACTACACATCAGATAGATACGCACTAAACTTTAGCTATACTCAAGGCAAAGCGTTATCTTTGGCACTGTATGATTATGATGAATCTTTGGCTCAAATATCATTAGAAACATTATGGGGTAGCCACTTCATAGAGCTTGGAGGTTCAATAACAGGAGAAAACGGTCTTTTGGCTATGATACAGTTAGGCAGCTTTATGTCTGGGCAATTTTATCTAAGCAACCAGATAGACAGAGAAAATGCACATAACGTGTATGTAAGGTATCTGTATGCTAAACATAGATGGAGATTTGAAATGCTAGGCGGTTATACAGGTTATGACAACACTTTTTTATCAATTGCAGATAATCTATCTTCACAAGAGATTGACTGTTATATCGGATATAGATTAAACTCATCATGGTCTTTAAGTGCGGGAGCGATGGCTATGAAGGTAGATGAAGCCGATCCTATTGGAGTAGATCAAACTCTGCTGACTTTAAATTTAGGGTATAGATATGAACTTTTTTAAACATATATTTACTATTTTTATATTTTCTATGACGCTCTTTTCTGCTGGACTTATACTACAAGAAGCTCTAAAGATGTATCAAGAAAATACACTCAAAGATCACCCCGAAGCCATAAACTCTCTAATAGATGCCGCAAATAACAATAATTCAGATGCCGCTTTTTTATTAGCTACAAGTTATAAAGATGGAAAAATTGGTACGGTTACTTTACAAAAAGCTTATGATTGGTATCTAAAAGCAGCAAAACTTGGAGACGGTGATGCTATGCTTATGTTAGGTTGGCTGTATTATAAAGGTGAACTCTTTGGAGGCAGTAACATAAATAAAGCGAAACAGTGGTTCTCAAAAGCAGCTGACAAAGGAATAG
>WFND01000132.1 GCA_015484575.1 Helicobacteraceae bacterium | reverse complement strand
CGTGTATATCTAGCTTGTGAAGAGAATCTTTTAAAAGAGATTGCAGAGCTTTTTTTGCAAGAGAAGATAGATGATGAAGAGACTTTGAGAGATTTTGCACTTGAAACTGCAAATATGGTCATAGGAAGTGCAAAAGTTATTGCAGAAAAAGAGGATATCGACCCTTTTACAATCTCAACACCTATATTTGAAAAAATTGATTATTTTGATGTTGATGTTGATTCTCAAAGTGTAGTTAAGATAAATGATAATATAGCAATAATTGCCCTAAAGGAACTCTAAATTTATGAGTGAAGAGATACAACTAGATACTCAAAAAAAAGAGAATATTTTTGATATAAAAGAGCTAAATTGGATGAATTATGAAGGTCTTTTGGATATGGAGATCGAATTTGTATCCGATTTGGGAGCTACAGAGCTGTCTGTATCTGAAATACTAAAACTAGAAAAAGGCTCTGTAATAGATCTAAATAAACCGGCAGGCGAAAGCGTAGAGTCGTATGTAAATGGTCGCATTATAGGCAAAGGTGAAGTTATGGTTTATGAAAAAAATCTTGCTATTCGTATCAATGAGGTGCTAGATTCTAGTGCTGTTTTATACTATTTATCAAAAGAGCGTTTATGAAAATTATATTTTTTATTACTCTTCCGTTATGGCTGTTTGGCTCACAAATATTAAACTACAATATTTACAATCGCAGTGACAGAGTTGATTTAATGCTTACATTTGATACACCCTTTGACGGTAAAATATTACAACAACGTCATACAGGCAGTATCTTGATTAAGTTGGACAATGTCTCCATAGAGTCTCCTAAGATTAAAAACTTAAACTCCAAATTTTTAAACAAACTAACTATAACACCCATAGGTTCTCAAGTTCAAATTTTAGCAAATATTCCAGATACAACTGTACTAAAAGCCTCAAAAACTTCCGACTCTTATGGTCTGAGATTGAGATTTTTAAAAGCTAAAGATATACAGAAAAATGTATCTGTAGATGTGAAAAGCAGTTCTGTTAACTCTCTGCCCACGAAGCAAGACACGATTTTACAAGACAACTATAAGATAGTCGTATTTATCCTGATATTGGGCATTATCATAATATTCTGGCTAAAACGCTCTTTAAACAATTCGATAAATAAAAGTTCAAAACCATCACTCTTTAAGTCAAAAAGCACAACTACCGACTCAAATGAAGCCACTATCCGTTTTCAAAAGCCACTTGATCAACATAATAGTGTTATGATGCTAGATTATGCAGATGAGAGTTATCTTGTTATTGTTGGAAATAATAATGTGGTTTTAGATAAATTTCACGACTCAAAACCTGTCAGTCAAGATGAGTTTGAGAGTATATTAGATACCAAAGAGAGCGAATTGGACTCATATCTTAAGCTAGACAATATAGATAAAGTAGAATCTGATGAGATATTGCAAAGCTATAAAGAGAGAGCCTCTGTTTAGACTAAATGACTCTCTTTGAAAAAAGTGTCTATAATATCTCTAAACTCAGTTATATCTGTGATATTGTTAACTTTATCACGCAAGGCTGAAGCTCCTGCATAACCTTTTGAGTATGTGTGTGCATGTTTACGAAATATAGGCACACCTTTATATCCGTAAAATTCCATCATCTTATCAAAATGCTCTAAAATTATCTTATGCTTTATCATAGGGTCTATGTTAGCTGTTGCACTCTTTAACTGATGAAAAATCCAAGGAGCACCTACAGCACCTCTGCCTATCATAACACCATCGGCACCGGTATGTTCTAATACCCATCTTGCCTTCTCGTAAGAGTCTATATCTCCATTTGCTATAACAGGTATAGATACTGACTCTTTCATCTGCTTTATAGCGTCATAATCTACTTGGGCTTTAAATTTTCCAGCTCTGGTACGACCATGAACTGCTATGAAATCTGCACCGTTTGCCTCAACAACTTTTGCAATCTCTATATGATTTTTCTCATCAAATCCAAGTCGCACTTTTACTGAGGTTGTTGACTTTGTAGAGGTCTCTTTTATCGTTTTGATAAGTTTTCCCATCTTATCTAAATCACGCAAGAGAGAACTTCCAGAGCCATGTCCCACAACTTTTGGTACAGGACAACCACAGTTTAAATCTATAATATCAATTCCATCTTGCCCATTTAGTATCTCAACCGCACCTTTAATAATATCCGCATCAGAACCTGCTATCTGTACAGAATAAGGGTCCTCTATAGGACTTTTCTCCAACATCTTAAATGTCTTCTGACTTGAATGAACTAAAGCGTTAGAGCTAATCATCTCGCTGACAGTCAAATCTGCACCAAATTTTTTAACCACACTGCGAAAGGGAAGATCCGTAAAACCTGCCAAAGGGGCAAGTACATATAAAGGGGTATCAAAAGATATTTTATCTGTCATTTTAGAGCTTATATTATCTGCAGAATTATCTGCAGACTTTTGGAGTAAAGAGGTTTATGCTGAAGTTTTTATTTGTCTCTCTTAGAGCTCTATATGCTCTAAATCTTAGATATTCATCTTCACGTGAAGCATCTAAGAGATCATCTGCCTGTTCTACCACTTCAAGGTCATACAGTGTGTATATATATGCCGGCATAGCGTCATCAGTAGCATTACTAAGGCGTTCAAAAAGATCTATTCTCTGTTGAGGAAGCATATATTTAGATAAGATAATAGAGCCGCAGATATACTCATCTTCGCTTATATCAATCTTCTGTATCAGCTCAAAAAGAACATCATTATCAACTTTTAATGTATTCTCTTTAGCATTTACTCTTGTAAGAATTGTTGCCAATGCCTCTTTATTCATATATTTATCATATTTTTTTATTGAAGCCAACGGAGCATCTTTTACAAAATCTTTATACGCCATATATACTAGCTCTTTAGCGAAATGGTCGGATTTTGATAAAATCTCTTCCGCACTTAAATTACCGCTTTCATACTGTTTGGTAAAATACTCAATAGCAAGAGGATTATCATTTTCTATATGAAACTTACGCAAATCAACATTTTCACCATTTTTAATATCATGAATAAAATCCAATACGGACTGTATGGTCGGATTATCACTAGATTTTAATCTTTTAGTCGGCGTTATATCACATCTATCAAGAATATGACCTAAAGTGCTGTATCTTTCAGTTTTATATGAACTTCGGCGATTTTTTTTACCTAGCAGAGCATCACGAAGAGCATCTATCAACTCCTCATAATCTTTTCTATATCTACGAAGTTCCAACATCTTAGTGATACCACATGAACCCATATGTAATAGACTAGCAAAATACAAAACAAGCAGTGGAGTAATAATCCATAAAGCGATAGGCATAGCAGGTAGATCTGTACCAAAAAAATGTATCACTCTAATATCTTGAGATACATAAGAGTGAACAAACCACCCTACAAATGCAATCAAAATAAATGAGGCTATTGTATAACGTTTTATATTCATAACAACTCCTTAGTTAATATTTTTTTCAGCTATCTCACGACAATCAATACAGTATTTTGCATGTGGTTTTACTTTTAAACGCTGAATTCCTATCTCTTCTTCACACATATCACATATACCATAACTCTTCTCTTTTATCTTAGCTAAAGCCAAATCTATCTCTAAAAGTTCGGTATGCTGCTGTGAGCCTATAGCTGTCTCAACAAGGTTACTATTACTAGCAGATGCGTAGTCGCCTTCATCATTAAGCTCCAAGCCCTGCATCTGACTCATCTCCTCTTGCACACCAGAAATATTTTTTTTAATCTGCTCTTTTCTAGCTAATAGCATATCTTTAAAAAAATCCAATTCACTATGTCTCACAAAGTTCCTTTATTTATGATAGGGATGCCCGTTTAAAAGTGTAAATCCACGATATATCTGCTCAAGCAAAACAGCTTTTGCAATTTTATGACTCATTGTTAAAGAGCTCAAAGATATATTGACATCACAAGCTTTGACAAATTCATCATCAAAGCCGTAGGCACCGCCTATAAAAAAATTTACGGACATTTTATCACTTAATAGCTTACTAAATTCCAAACTATTGACTCTTTTTCCATCAGGATGTAGAGCAATTGAGTAATTTCTATGCAAATATGGTGTTAAAACCTTAGAATAAGCCATCTGTGATGCTTTTGCAGAGATTGTATGTGCTTTTGCTATATCTTTAGGAAAAAGTTCAATATCTTCTATCTTTGCAAAACGAGAAATCATTTTTGATATATCTTTATATAGAGGATCATATATCGAACGCTCTTTTTTCGCTATAGAGATTATGTTAATTTTCAATTAAATCACTCCCTATAACTAAATAACTTACATGTAAGAACTTATCATCAAGCTTAACACCGCCGATAGCAGCTACTTTATGAATTGATTTTTCAGCTAGATTATCCAATCTCTCGCCGAGCACGTTGGAGACATCTTTTGTTTTAGTCTCTCTGTACGCACCTAAACCTATATAGTTCAGTTCAAGAGAGTTGGCAAGTTGTATCTCTTTTAAGTTGTGAGTAGATATACCCAATATCTTATCTTTACCTATAATATCGCGTACTATTGATACGGCTTTAGCAATATCTCTGTCTATTTTCAAGAGGTCTTCTTGTCCAAGATGAACACCGTCACAATACTCAACCAACTCATACATATCATTTATAATAAGATAACCGTCAAATAGCTTTCTTATTAAAATCAACTGTGATTTAACAGTAGCTATGTCTGCGGATTTATCTCTATATTGTATAATTTTTGCGTTGTGCTTTTTACATGTAAGTATAAAAGAGTCTATACTTACATTGTGAATATCTAAAAGTTTCTGATCACAAAGAGCGTAAAGTTGCATCTTAGTGATTTAACAGCATATTTAAAAGATCACCTAAAGTATCTTTCATCTCATTTCTGTTTACTATCATATCAATAGAGCCTTTTTCAAGTAAAAATTCTGCTCTTTGAAAGCCTTCTGGAAGATCTGAACCTATAGTCTGTTTTATAACTCTCTGTCCGGCAAATCCAACCAAAGCACCCGGTTCTGCTATGATAATATCTCCAAGGGTCGCAAAAGATGCACTTACCCCACCCATAGTAGGGTCTGTCAATATAGAGATGTAAGGCAGTTTTGCATCAGAGAGTTTTGCTAAGGCTGCTGAAGTTTTACTCATCTGCATAAGTGAAAAGGTACTCTCTTGCATTCTCGCCCCTCCACTTGCACTGATAATAATAAGTCCATCACGATTAGCAATAGCACGATTTACCGCACGTACTATCTTCTCACCCTCTACAGAGCCTAAAGAGCCTCCCATAAACGAGAAATCAAAGACAACAAGCTGTACGTTTAAACCGTGAATTTGACAAGATCCACTGATAACAGATGAGTGGCGACCTGTCTTTTTAATACCCTCTTCTACACGTTTTGCGTAACTTTTTTTATCTACAAATTTAATAGGATCAACAGGATATAACTCACTGTCAAACTCTACAAATGTTCCCTCGTCAGCTATAAGGTTGATACGCTTGTTTACATCTATTCTAAGATGAAAACTGCATTTAGGGCAGACGTAATTTTGATTTTCTATCTCTTTGTAATACATGAGTGCATTACATGAGTTACACTTTATCCAGTGAGCTGGGGCTTCATCTTTACTTGCTTGTTGTTTTGTATTGGAACTACTAAAAAGATCAAAAAGACTCAACTGTTATCCTTTAAAATTATAATTTTGCAGAGAGTTTCAAAGGTTTCTTTATCCTTAGAAATGATGATGCAATTTTCATCCTTATAGTAGAAGAGATCTTTACAGATATACATCCCTGCTACTATATCATAATCACGCATTGTACCTAAAAATAGCACATATTTAACATAATGTGCATAAGCAATGGACAGAGCCACCGCTCCGGGTGAGCGAAATTTTAAGTTATTTTCTTTTAGTTTTGCAACTGTTTTGGGATTATAGTACGCTTTTTCAAACAGACCTATACTACTGTCTCTAAGCATCTGCGTTTTTATCGTATTATCAAATATATTCTTACATGTAAACTCTTCTTCATAACGTATAAAGAAGTCACCATTTACAAAATTACACACAACTGCACATAGAGTTGTTTTACCATCAAGCAGAGCTATAGATGTTCCATAGTAAGGAAATTGATTCTTAAAGTTGTCACTGCCATCGAGAGGATCTATAATTATCTTATACTTCCCCTTGCCTATATGTCCACTCTCTTCTGAAAGTATCTCACCATACACAGACAGATGTTTTACTAAAATCTCTTCCGCCAAAAGATCAGCACCGATACTTACATCACCGCCGTAACCTTCACTATACTCTTCAAGTAAAAGCTCTTCATTAGTATTTTTTAAAGATTTGGCTATCTCCTTACAAGCACTAAATGAAGAGTTTATAAAACTTTGCATTATGAGAAAGATTTAATGATACTTCTAGCAGCCTCACGTCCATCATACGCAGCTGTTACGACCAAGTCTGCTCCACGGTAGCAGTCACCACCGGCATATATTCCTGATGTTGAAGTTTGATGATTTTCATCTACGACTACACCACCCCAGCTATTTGTTTCAATACCATTTTCAGCAAAAAATGCAGGAACATCAATATCAAAACCTAATGCCATAATAACCACATCGGCTTTTATCTGAAATTCACTTCCTTTTAACTCTTCCATACGTTGACGACCGCTCTCATCTTTTGCACCAAGTACGGTTTTAACCATAGATACAGCCACAGCTTGTGCATTATCTTGTATTATAATCTCTTTTGGAGAGGCGAAGAAAACAAAATCAACACCCTCTTCTACAGCATTTTTATACTCTTTTTGACTTCCCGGCATATTGTGTGCATCACGTCTATAAAGGCAAGTTACACTTTTTGCACCTTCACGTTTAGCGGTTCTGACACAGTCCATAGCTGTATCTCCACCACCTATAACAACAACATCCAAATCTTTGAAATCAAACTTTTTATCATAGCTTTTAGAGAAATTTTTTCTACCTATCGCAGTTAGATACTCCATAGACATATAGACATTTTCCGCATTTTCACCGCTAATTCCTGCACTCTTGGCAGCTGTTGCACCGATACCTAAAAATATAGCATCATGCTTATCTGCTATCTCTTCAAAAGTTATATCTTTTCCGACTTCACACTCTAAATGCAACTCCATTCCAGCTTCAACAAGAAGATTAACACGGCGTTCAACCACTTTTTTATCAAGCTTAAAATTTGGAATTCCGTATGTTAAAAGTCCACCAGCTTTATCTGCACGTTCATACATACTAACACCAAAACCGGAGCGTAAAAGATATGTTGCAGCAGACAATCCAGCAGGTCCAGAACCTATGATAGCTACCTTTTTATCACTTTTAACACCGGGAAATTCAGGTTTGTAACCCTGCTTAAATCCCTCTTCTGTAATAAATGTCTCAACAGAGCCTATAGTAATTGCTCCATGTCCGTCATTTAGGGTACAATCGCCTTCACACAGTCTGTCATGTGGACAGACACGCCCCATAACTTCAGGAAACGGAGATGGCTCATTAGAGAGTTTAAATGCAAATTCCAGATCTTTTTCTGCAATAGATTTTAGCCACTGAGGTATGTAGTTATGCAGAGGGCATTTATTTAGACAGAACGGATCACCACACTGAATACACCGTTCACTCTGCTGTGCAGCATCATGATTCTCGAAAACTTCATAAATTTCATTAAAATCTTTAGTACGTTCTACTACTAAGCGTTTAGACGGATCAATGCGTCCTGTATTTAAAAATTCACGCATCTTAATCTCCTTTATCTACGTTTAATGGAAGTTTTTTTAGGTTTTTAGGACGAACCAACCAGAAGTTACGAATCTCTACACGATAATTCTCAAGAATACTTTGAGCCGATACGCTATCAGTCTCAGCCAGATACTCTTTTAAGAGTCTTTTTAGATAGTGTCTAGCCTCGTCTCCATCATCTGTATCGATACGAACCGCCTCTACAAGCTCACGATTTACATTCTCTATAAAACTGTGGTCTCTATCATAAACAAAAGAGACACCACCCGTCATACCCGCACCAAAGTTAATACCGGTACGTCCAAGTATAACAACAATACCACCTGTCATATACTCACAGGCGTTATCACCGGTACCTTCAACTATAGCCAAAGCCCCAGAGTTACGAACAGCAAAACGCTCACCGACAGAGCCGCTAATAAAGAGTTTACCACCCGTTGCACCGTAAAGGCAGGTATTACCACCGGCAGAAAAAGCTTCACCTTGATGTTGTGGTGTAATAATAATTTTACCCCCATGCATACCTTTGCCTATATAATCATTTGCGTAACCATCAAGACGGATAGATACACCATTGATTAAAAATGCTCCCAATGCTTGACCGGCTATACCTTTTAGTGAGATATTAACAGTATCATCTTTTAAGCCGGAATCACCGTAGTATTGTGCAATTTCACCACTTATTCTAGCCCCAAAGCTACGATTTAAGTTAGATATATCTCTTGTTATACGGATAGGATGTTCTGGATTTTTTATAGCAGTCATAGCCTCTTGAAGCACATCAATCTCATAAGCATTGTCATCAAACGGAGGGTTGCTCTCTTGTTGGCAAGTATTTACACCATCTTCTACATGTAAAACACAAGAGAAGTCAAATTTTTGAGCAAATTTATCATCTATAACTTTCAGCAAGTCACTACGCCCTATAATCTCTTCTAAACTTTTATATCCAAGTGAAGCCAAAATAACTCTGACATCTTCAGCCAGATATGTAAAAAAGTTTACTACCTGCTCAACATTTCCCAAAAAGTGTTCATCTCTAAGAACCTGATTTTGAGTGGCGATACCCACAGAACACTTATTTAAGTGACAGATACGAAGCATTTTACAACCCACTATGCTTAAAACACCTGTACCAAAAGCGTAACTTTCAGCACCCAGCAGTGCAGCTTTAACAACATCCAATCCAGTTTTCAATCCACCGTCAGTTTGTAGATGAACTGCTGACCTTAGATTATTAGCTTTTAGTGCATTGTGTGCCTCTGAAAGACCTAGCTCCCAAGGATTACCGGCAAATTTAATAGATGTCAAAGGTGCAGCCCCCGTACCGCCATCTCCTCCGGATATGATAATTTTATCGGCATAAGCTTTAGCCACACCTGCGGCAATTGTGCCTACACCGGCTGTAGAGACCAGCTTAACTGTAATGGTAGCTTTTGGGTTAACCTGCTTCAAATCAAAAATCAGTTGTGCCAAATCTTCTATAGAGTAAATATCGTGGTGTGGAGGTGGTGAAATCAGTGTAACACCCGGCACGGTGTGACGAAGTTTACCGATAAGTGCAGTTACCTTATGTCCGGGTAACTGTCCACCCTCACCCGGTTTTGCACCTTGAGCAACTTTAATCTGTATCTCTTGTGCAGAGCGAAGATATGCAGGTGTAACACCAAAACGTCCAGAAGCTACCTGTTTTATTTTGGAGTTTCTGATAGTATCAAACCTATCTTTATCTTCTCCCCCTTCACCGGAATTTGACTGAGCACCTATGGTATTCATAGCTTGTGCTATAGTTTCATGTGCTTCAGGAGAGATAGAACCAAGACTCATTGCCGCAGAGGCAAAACGTTTAAATATACTCTCTTTAGACTCAACTTCATCTACCGAAATAGAGGATTTGTCTGAATTAAACTCAAAGAAATCACGTATAAATTTAAGTCCACGATTATTGACTACTCTACGGAGTTTATCGTAATCTTCTCTATCGCCTGATTTTGAGACGGTATGGATTGCATGAATAACATCAGGACCGAAATCGTGATACTCCTGTCCATGATAAAACTTATAAAAACCACCGATATTTAGTGGAAATATCTTATTGAAACCGTTGTCTGCGTATGCCTCTTTATGAGCTTTTTTTAACCTCTCATCAATATCTTTATAATCGAGTCCCGGAACTAAAGCATATGAATCACCAAAACACTCCTCAACAATCTCACGACTCAATCCTAAAGTATCAAAAAGTCCAGAGTTTCTATATGAAGCGATAGTAGCGATACCCATTTTTGACATGATTTTCAGCAGACCGCCATTTAGAGCTTGATGAACAGATTTTAGAGCATCATGACAATTTATCGAACAGCTTTTACGTTGAGTATGTTGAATAACCGTAGCAAAAAGCAGATTTGGATATACGGCACTTGCACCATAAGCTATAAGTGTGGCTGCACTATGCGAATCTACAACCTCTCCCGTTGCTGCCAATATCGATACTAAGTGACGTACACCTGCATCCAAAAGTGCTTGATTCAGTCGTCCTACAACCATAAGCATCGGCATTACGGCTCTCTCTTTAGATAAGAGTATGTCATCAAGAATTACTATACGGGTACCCTCTTTTTTAACAGAGTCTATGATATTTTCAACAAGAGCTTCCAAAGACTCTTTTAAATTACCGGTATATGTTGTTGAAAAAGTGTTATTGTGATATACAGATTGATAACGAGGAGATTTTATATCTCCAAATGATTTCAAAACTTCAAGCTTTTCACTTGTTATAATCGGAGATATAGCTTTTAAACGATGCGCATGACTCGGCTCTTCGTTTAGTATATTGTGTACCTCTCCAAAACCTGTATTTAGACTCATAACAACTTTTTCACGAATCGGGTCAATCGGTGGATTTGTCACTTGAGCAAATTTCTGTTTGAAAAAGTGGCTAAAAGAGCGTTGTTTATCGCTAAAAGCAGCCATCGGCGTATCATCACCCATAGAGCCTACGGCCTCTTTCGAGTCTCTAATCATAGGCTCAATAACCTGCTCTATAATCTCGTGTGTGATATTAAAATAACGTTGTGCCTGTATAATATTTTTCTCATCAAAATCACAACTTTTTTTGTATTGAAGATCTACATGCTCTTGCAGATATATCATATGTTCATTCAACCACTTCATATAAGGGTTTTTTGATTTTAGATAATCATTAATATCACCATCTTTTAAAACCTTGCCAAACTTAAGATCTAAGCCTATCATCTGACCTGATTGAAGACGTCCACGCTCTAAAATATCATCTTCATCAATATCTATAACACCATACTCACTAGCTATCAAAAGCGTATCATCTTTTGTGATGACATACTTTGAAGGACGAAGACCGTTTCTATCAAGTACACAACCGATATATCTACCATCAGTCAATGAAAAAGCGGCAGGACCGTCCCACGCTTCAAATACGGTTGACTGATACTCATAAAAGGCACGTAATTTAGGATCCATATGCGGGGCATTTTGCCAAGGAGCAGGAATAACAGAACGTGCAGCTTTAAAAAAGTCCATACCGTTTGCAATCAAAAATTCAAAAAAGTTATCGGCACTTGCACTATCTGAAGAACCTTCTTGCAAGATAGGTAAAATTCTAGCTATCTCTTCATCGCTAAAGACATCACTCTTGATAGATTCTGATTTTACTTTTACATTGAAACGATTTGCCTCCACAGAGTTAATCTCACCGTTATGAGCAACAGCACGAAACGGCTGAGCCAAACGCCATTTTGGAAGAGTATTTGTAGAAAATCTCTGATGAAACAGTGAAAAAGAGATCTTAAATCTTGAGTCTTGAAAATCTTTATAAAACTCTTTGATATGCGTAGGCATAACAAGACCTTTATATGAAAGAACACGAGAACTCATAGATGCTATATAGAAATCTTCATCTTCAACAAAAGAGTGTTCTGCCTCTTTACGGCTTAAATACAAAAGTGCATCAAAACGCTGTGTAGCCATAATAGAGTTAGGGATTATAAACAGTTGTATTATAAAAGGCAGAGTTTCAAGTGCCTGTTCGCCCAAAGCATTAGTATCCAAAGGAACAGAGCGTTGTAAAACAACTTTAAGATCATTATTTGCACATATTTGACTTATTTTTTCTAGCTGTTGTTTATCTTTTGTAAATACTGAAGCTACAGCATACATTTTAGGAAGCTCAATGCCCTCTTCTTGAGCAACATAACGCATAAACTCATCTGGCATAGAGAGAAGCAGTCCGCTTCCATCACCGGTTTTTCCGTCTGCAGCAACTGCACCGCGGTGCATCATCCTCTCTAATGCAGTAATAGCATTTTCTAGGTTTTCATGGCTAGATCGGTTTTTAATATTGGCTATAAGTCCAAATCCGCAGTTATCTTTAAAAGATCGTAATAAATCGTGATGTTCAACCATTCATCTGCCTTTTTAGTGTAATTTAATCTCTTTTTAAAGAAATATATCTTATTTAGAATTTAAGGGTCTTATTTTAACTTTTTTTGTGTTAAAATTTTATAAATTACAAGTGATAACATAACTTAAAAAAATATACGAGTAAAAAAGAAGCAACTTGCAGGGTTTCATCATAAAAGTCAACCGTTTTAAAGACGAAGATTTAATAGTTACAATAATAACACAGCAGAACTTACAGACACTTTATCGTTTTTATGGTGCAAGACATGGAGTTATTAATCTAGGCTTTAAGATAGATTTTGAAACACAAATGGGTCTAAATACGACTATCGCAAGACTTCGTGATGTTATACATCTGGCTTATCCTTGGATTATGGATAGAGTACGCCTTAGTATCTGGCAGCAGTTTGTTGCACTTTTTTATCCTCACTTAAAAGATTCACAAGAGATTGGAAGCTTCTATTTTGAGCTTTTAGACTCTGCCGCATCATCATGGCATCAGCAAAACCCAAAACGTATAGCTATAGAGTCTTACATCAAAATATTAAAACATGAAGGGAGACTTCATGAAGATTTTATCTGTCTATATTGTGAAAAAAAGATAGAAAATGAGGTCTCACTTTTACGTGCATTTTTACCGTCTCATCCAACATGTTCACATCGACTTAGCATATCTTCTCGTACATTGAGAAAACTTTATGATGATGAGAGTACTCTGTTTATGAGCGATATAGATGTAGATACACTTTGGCATGTTCTGATTGAGGGTCTCTGATGCACTATATCGGCTCCAAAGAGAAGCTTATTCCTTTTTTAAAAAAAGAGATACGAAGCAGTTGCGGTGATTTAGAGGGTAAAACTTTTTTTGATCTATTTGCCGGAACAGGTACGGTCAGTCGTAGTTTTTGCAATGAGGGTTTACATGTAAGTGCTAATGATATAGAGTATTACAGCTATATTATCAATCACGCTTATCTTAAAACAGACTCTCTTATAGATTATCAACAGCAGTTAGAGAGCCTCAATGCACTTAAAGAGGAGGCTGGGCTTATACATGAGTATTACGCACTAGGCGGTGGAGAGGAGAGAAACTATTTTAGCAATGAGAACGCTAAAAAGATAGATATAATCAGAAAAACCATTGAGTTGTGGTATCAAAACAAAATCATAAACAAAGAGCGTTACTATCTTCTCTTAGCTACATTGATAGAGTCAGTCACATATATCTCAAATACCGCTTCAATATATAGTGCTTTTTTAAAAACTTTAAAAAAAACGGCACAGCTACCATTAGAACTAAAGGCCTTACATGTAAACAGTAGCAGAGTAAAACATAATATATACAACAAAGATGCAAATAGCCTTATAAAAGATATTTCAGGTGATATTTTATATCTTGATCCACCATATAATCTTAGACAATATGGAGCAAATTATCATATTTTAAACACTATAGCACACTACAAACCGTTTAAACCAAAAGGCAAAACAGGTCTTAGGGACTACTACTCTTCACCATACAGTCGTAAAAAAGATGCCTATAAAAGTTTAAAAAATCTTCTAAAAAGTGCGAAATTTTCTCATATTTTTCTTAGTTACAGCAGTGATGGCATCATTGACAACGAAGAGATAAAAAAAGTTATGCTAAAGTTAGGTGAGTATCATCAAGTTTCTCAAGAACATAAAAAGTTTAACTGTAAAAATTCAAAAACTAAAAACAATAAAGTAGTAGAATATCTGCATATTTTACATAAAAATACCTTTTAACACCGCTATTTTATGATACAATAAGTCAAGAGTATTAAAAGTGAGGTTTATTTGAGAGGGTTTGATACACATTTTTTCACACTATCTTCTAGCAGTGAAATACACACTATAATAACACAAATTAGCGAATTAGAAGAGGAGAAAGTTCTTCTGCTCATAGGTGCTTTTATACACAATACGGTGTTGGTTCAAAATCTAAAACATGAGCTTTTAAAAAAATTTCCTAGATTAAGTATAACTGAAATACACAATGAAGATAAAAACAGAGCTACAATTACACTCTTTACAAAAAGTTTCACTAATGACTCTGATTATGATATTAGGTGCGAAATAATAAATTATCTAAGCCATGAAAACAGAGTTTTAGAAAAAAAACTGAAAAACAATAAAGAGAAACTCTTGCAACGCTTCTATACGGATGCCCTTAGTAATCTTCCAAATCTTTACAAGCTTAGAAATGACCTTGAAAACTGTCAAAATTGCACTTTTATTATTTTAAATATAGATAATTTTAAGATTATCAACGATTTTTACGGTTTTATAGTCGGTGATTATATTATTGAAGCTTTTTCAAAAGAGATTGTAAAGAGTGTAAATGGTGCTGTAGTTTACCGCATAGCAGGAGATGAATTTGGGATAGTTTTACAAGAACATCTCACATTTTACAAACTCAAAGAGTACTTAAATACACTCTGTAAATCACTTGCTCATCTAATGTTTTATTATGCCGAGACCAAAATATATGTTGATGTTACCATGGCATCATCAAGCAGTGATGAACACGACGCATTTTCAAAAGTAAATATGGCACTTCGCTATGCCAAAGAGAATAAACTTAGTTTTTGGATATATGAAGATAAGATGAGATTGAGTGATGAGTATGAGACAAATTTAAAAATTGCTACAAAAATTAGACATGCTATTGAAAATTCCGGCATAATCCCCTATTTTCAGCCGATAATAGACAATAAAACAGATAAAATAGTAAAATTTGAAGTCTTGGCAAGACTTATTGATGAAAACGGTAATATACTTGCTCCACAAAATTTTATACCCATAGCAAAAAAGATAAAAGTTTACAACCTTATAACAAAATCTATAATAGAAAAAAGTTTCTCTATTTTTAAAAAAAACAGCTACAGCTTTAGTGTAAATATATCAATTGATGACATAATGAGCCAAGAGATGTATGACTTTATTATTGATATGCTAAGAGAGAGTGATTTAGGAGGGCGTGTTATATTTGAAATTCTTGAAACAGAACAGATAAATGACTATAAAAAAGTTGCTCACTTTATCACCGAAGTGAGAAGACATGGGGCAAAAATAGCGATAGATGATTTTGGAACCGGATTTTCAAACTTCTATTATCTAACCAAAATAGATCCAGACTTTATAAAAATTGACGGCTCTTTAATAAAAGATATTGATACAGATGAAAATGTAAAAATTGTTGTACAGACCATGGTTAATTTTGCTACACGAATGAATATAGAAACCATAGCCGAATATGTCCACTCATCTACGGTTTTATCCGAAGTCAAATCACTTGGTATCAACTATTCACAAGGCTTTCATATAGATAAACCAAAACCGGATTTATGCTAGAGTTGCTTCGGTATAAGAACATAAAAACCTTTACGTTCACCATCGCACAACCCTACTTCTCCACCATGTGCCTGTGCAATCTGTTTTGAGAGTATAAGTCCTAAACCGTTACCTTTCTCTTTTGTACTTTTAAAGGCTTCAAAAAGCATCTTCTTGTTTTCAATAGCTACTCCGCTGTCATATATCTCAAAACGGTGATATTTTTCACTATTTACATGTAAAAGCTCAATAACACCACTATCATCTTCATCTAACTCTATGGCATCTATTGCATTAAAGATAAAATTACTAAAGAGCATAACCAACAGATCAACATCTCCATAAAGTTCAAAGTCTTCATCACAGATAATAAATTCTATATCTTTTGCATAAGAGTAGTAGCTAATGGCACTATTTAGCTCATCATAAATTTTCATCCAAGAGATTCTCTCCATATTGGTTTTGACGCCCTTAGAAAACATTAGAGTCGATTTTATAATTCTCTCAATTCTGTATATTGATTTTTGAATTTCAAATACTATGGGCATATTTTTAGGAATAACCTTCTTCATCAATGTTGAAGTAAGCAGAGATATAGAGCCTATAGGATTTCTTATCTCATGGCTAAGGTGTGCGGCCATCTGTCCCATGGTGGCTAAGTTCTCTTTGCGTTTTTGCTCTGTTATATCAGTAGCACTCAATAAACATTTATCTTGATAATTTGACTTTTTAATGAGAAAATATCTATCATCAAAGCTAATCTCATTATCATCCTCTTCAAGAGTTAAAAGTTCCAACAGAGAACTTAACTCTTTTGCTTTTGAATTTTCTAAAAAAACTGTACCCTCAGACTCTAAAATCCAGATGGCATTTGGCAAGAATTCCACAACATTTTCTATGGTACCTTGTAGATGTTCATACGATTTTTTTAGAGCCTTAAAGTCATCTTCAACTTTAAAAGTCTGCTGAATTAACAGCTGCAACTCTTCGGGTGTAACCATCTCAGCCATGAGAAAGCTCTAATAAAATCTCACATAAATCAAAAGCGTCATCTACTCCGCAAAGCTCACGTATAGAGTGCATAGCAAGAGTACTCAGACCTACGTCGATAGTCTCTATACCTAAGCGTGTTGCACTTATAGGTCCTATGGTTGAGCCACATCCCATATCACTTCTTGTCACATATTTTTGAATCTTTTTATCTCTGCTTGAGTGTATAAAACGTGATATTGTACTCACATTTGAAGCGTAACGTTGATTTGAATTTATCTTTATTACCACACCTTGATTCATCTGTGGTTTATGATTTGGTTCATGTTTATCACTAAAATTTGGATGCAGGGCATGAGCATTATCGCAAGATACCAAAAGAGATCTTCTTAACATCTGAATATTTTTTTCATTGTCTGTTTCAATTCTGCTTAGTACCTGCTCTAAAAATGGACCTGCTGCACCTGTTGTTGATTCACTGCCCACCTCTTCATGGTCAGAACATAGCATTAAAACAGCTTCATTATCATTTACATGTAAAAGCGTCTGCAAATTCACAAAACAGCTCAAAAGATTATCTAAACGTGCTGAAGCTATAAACTCTTCGTTTATTCCAATATATGATGCTTTTTGTGTGTCATAAAGGTTTAAATCATAAGATATAAGCTCTTTTGCATTAGCCGACAACTTTTCTAATATCATATCATCAAAATTAAAATCACTCATATTTTCTATATCTTTTGCGTTACATGTAAGGATAGGAGCAATATCATTTTGCATATTTACGGTTTTATCTTTATTTGCATTTTTATCAAGATGAATTGCCAAGGAGGGAATTATCGCAATAGCTGTTTTAAAGTCTATAAGATACTCTTTTAGCTCCTCGTCTCTATCTAAAACCACAACTTTACCGGCAATAGACAGATCTCTGTCAAACCAAGGATTTATAAGCACCCCACCATAAGGCTCTACTGCTAGTTGTACAAGATTCTCTTTTTTTATAATAGGATTTGGTTTTATCTTTAGTGTCGGTGAGTCTGTATGAGCACCTAAGATTAGATACTTATCACGATTTTTTGGATATGTAAATGCGATAATAGAGCTGTCATTACGTGTAACATAGTATCTTTCACCTTCTCTTAAAATCCAAGAGTTCTCCTCTTTTAACTCTTTAAAGCCCTTTACATGTAAGGCTTCTCTCATCTGTTTAACAGAGTGATACGCAGTCGGTGAGTTGTCTAAAAATTTTAAAAGTTGAGTATTAAAGTGTTTTTTATTCATAAAAGTATTATACCAAGAGTATTGAGAAAAAATCTCAATATCTTAATATTAATGCCTGATGTTCATCTCTGCACGTCTATTTTTAGCACGTCCTTGAGCAGTAGAGTTATCTGCAACAGGTTCAAGTTTACCTCTGCCTATCATCTTTATGCGTGAGCTGTCTATACCGTTACCTGTTAGGAATTTTCTTACGGCATCTGCACGTCTTTTAGAGAGTTTAAGGTTATAATTTTGACTACCTATCTTGTCTGTATGTCCCACTATTGTGATAGAACTTTTAGGATTTTTCTGCATAAACTCTAAAACAGTTGCAAGTTTACTAACTTCACCTTTTAGCTGAGCAGAGTTATAATCAAATAAAACCGGAACTTCTCCATCTATAAAGTAGATATCAACTCTACGATTTTTTGCACGTCCCTCTTTGGTTTTATTAGTTGCTATCGGATCATTTTCTCCACGTCCTGAAGTTCTCATACGAGCAGTATCTATACCTTTGGCAGCAACATACGCTTTGGCTGAAGCTGAACGTTTTTCTGATAATTTCTGATTAAAAGCAGCTGAACCTATACTATCCGTATGACCTTCAAACTCCACTTCTGTCTTTGGATGATCTTTTAGACAATCTGATACTATATCCATATCCGGCAGTGATTTTTCTGAAATATCCGGTGAAGCATAATCAAAATATACTCTACGATTTATACTATCTAAATCACAAAGAGGCACAGCCGTTGCCATAGCTTTTGTCTCACTTTTACCTGTATCATCTTGTGCTAATTTGGTAGTTGTGGCGGCTGCTGCAACTACAGGTACAACAGGAGGCTTCTCACTTTCAACCGTTTTAGTATTTCTGTCAAAATAGAAACGTATTCCCACTAGAGCAGACAGTGCATAATCATCACTTAAAGTTGTACTATGGTCTTCTGTTTTAAACTTTGTCTGCATCTTGTATATATCAAATCTGACACCCGCAGTTAAATCAAAGAAATCATTTAATTGATAGTTTAATCCACCCTCCAAACTTCCTGAAAAACTACTATTTCCAGTACTTCTTGAAGCTGTATTTTCCAAAGGGGAGTGCTTCCAGTCTGAAAAAGCATACCCAAGTCCAGCAGCGGCATAAGGCTCAAAACCTATCCACTTTCCAAATGGATAATATAGACCTAAAGAGGCGATATTTATAACTCTATCATCATAATAACGTCCACTATAATCGATATATGGCTTAAAAGCGTGAAAAAATCCCTCATCTGCAAAGTTAAATACTGCACTAAGATCATATATTGGACCTAAAGATTCAACATCTTTTGTATCAACTTTGCTTGTATCGTTTTCATTCATTATAGCTTTTGAAATACCCACACGAGCACCTAAATGATCAACATAATTTGCACTTAAAGCACTACCTAAAAGAAGTGATGCCAATAAAATATTAATTTTCATACTACACTCCCGTCGTGTTTAAATCAGTAAACACAATATCATTTTTTTCACCGTTTCGACCAAAGTCGTTATCGTTTATCAAAAGGTATCTATTTCCACTTACCGGAGCTAAGCCCTGCATATTAACAGGTGATGTAAAAGTTTTAACTACTGCTGACTTTATACCGGTTGAGGGATTGTATTTGTAAACCTTGCTTGTTGTCGCATCATGCTCAAGTACAAATATATTATTCGTACTGATAAACTCCATCTCTGAAACTTTAAAGTTAGCTTCTGTAGTATAGTTGCTATCATTACTAACAGTTAAAATATCACTATTGCTACTATTTAAAATAGCTGTGTAAACACGAATTTTACTTTCACCTTGAAGCGGTCTCTCTGTCATGAAATATAGTTTATGGTTAGCTTCATCAACTGCAATAGCTTCTATACCACGATAAACTTCACGCTTAGTAAGCTCGGCAGGAAGTATATCGCTTACAGGGTAGCTTGTACTTACATTCCAATCTTTTGGAACGTATCGTTTCTGTATAACACCGCTACTTGATACATAAGCAAGTGATGCCAAATACTCCTCACCTATCCAAAATGAGCCATTAGAGAGTTTTGTAACTGCTTCCGTATCCATACCTGTTGTACTGTATGTAATCTCCTGTCCATATCTATTATATGCTTTTTTTGATGAATTGGTATCCATCAAGATATGAAAATAAGCACTGATATTTTTATTTGCACCGTCTTTAAGTTTAATTATATCTGTCAATGTGGCTCTATTCATAGTTTCGTTAACACTAAACTCCAAAATAACAGGAGAAAATTCACTCTCACTTAGAGGAAATATCTTATCTGTAGCACCAGCAGATGCAGGACACACCCCATTTGCATCAGAACAATTGATAGTTAAACCATTATCTGCTATAAAGTAGCTCTTTCCATCTGCTTCACTAGCTCCACTGCCTACACCTAAAGCTACATTGTAAGATTGAGAGTTTTTTAGAGTTACTTTACAGTAAGGTATTAAAAAATTATTTAGTGCGTAACTTGAGCCTATAGGAGGTAATTGACAAGGTTTGCTTACACACACACCTGCACCTGAAGTGCTATATGTTAACTGCTCATAAACTGAACAACTAGGACAAGCATATCCATCATCTCGGCATGTTTTAGCGATACATACGCCACTTCCGTTTGTATCATATATCATCTTCTCATAACTATAGCAAGTCGGACATTGATAGTCGTCGTCTCGGCATGTTTTTGCTACACACTCTGCTGTTGTCTCATTGATGTCAACAAGCTTAAAATCTTCATCTATAACACCATCTTTTTTACAGCTTGTCAATTTACAAAAACCGCTCTCATCATCTGCGTAAAGAAGCTCTTCGCCTATGTCTGTATTACATGTAGGACACTGATACCCATCTGCCTCACACGTCTTGGCAACACATACACCATCTTTTGCTGTTTCACCTTTAGCACACTCCCATACCGAGGTGTCATTACAACCTGTAAGTATAAGCGATGTAACTACAAGTAAACCTTGTAATAATTTTTTAACACGCATAGCACTTCCTATAATAAAATATTTGCTATTATAATATAATATTTGTTAGTAGGTATTTAAGATTATCCCAAATTATGCAATAGAAGATTTTTATTTGACAAGATGAATATTTTTTATTAAGTCTCTTGTATCTTTTCCCTCTTGTTCTAGCTGGTAGATTTTTTCATAAGTTTGAGATATATCTTCAATAGCCATTTTATGCATAGCTTGATACATAGAGGTATAGCCTATGATATTTCCATCTTCATCTTTTTTTGGAGATACAAAAGCAACAGACCAGTAATAAGCTCCATCTGAGCGTAGATTTTTTACATAACCTTTCCATGTTTCACCATTTCGAGTTGATTCTTGCATACAAGAGAAGAGAGTACGTGGCATATGAGGGTCTATAATATCAGAGTAATGAACTCCAAGAACATCCTCTTTGCTAAATTGTGATATATTTAAGAAACTACGATTTACATAGGTTATGTAGCCTTCAGCATCAATCTCATAAATAACGTTACCTTTATCAAATTCTACTTCTATTCCCGTTGGAGATGGTGGTATCATAACATATCCTCATAATATACTTAGCGAATAATATTATAAGAATTCTTTATTTTTGATAAAAATGTGATGGCTTACGCTACATCTACAAAATTGAGTTTTTCTAACTCCTGCACAACACGTCCATCTACTCTAATGGCAGAATCGATAACAACATTTTGTAATTTTGATACTAAAGTCAGTTGCAGAGGTCTATTGCCCGGATATTTACGTATCAAGCTATATAAAGTTTCAAGGTATCTGCTGTCATCTGACATATGAAGGTGTAAAAATAGTGGCTCAGGCGGTTTTTGAGCTATCTTTGTTTTTACTTTTCTAGCCTCTTTTGACACCTCTTTTAGAGTCATAATTTTTGTAACTGCTATTCTTGTAAACTGCTCTGTATGTGTGATTTTCACTTTAAAAGCTACAGGCTCTTGTAAATCCATAGCTTCTAACTGCTCTAATTTATCGCTAAAGAGCATCATCTCTATATTGCCGTGAAAATCCATAAGATTTAAGATGCCAAATGAGTTTCCTTTTTTGGAAATCTTTTTATTAATCTCTTCTACTTTGCCTATAAAGATAGCAAAAGAGCCGTCTTGTACACTTTCAACTTCACTAGAGAGTGTGTAGTTTATCTTCTCTATCTCTTGTCTATAGGCATCAAGCGGATGTCCTGATACATAAAAACCGAGAGTCTCTTTTTCAAACTCTAAAATCTCTTTTAAGGTAAACTCCTCTTCATTTTTTAGATTTAGTGCAACCGTAGTTATCTCCGTATCATCTCCAAAAAGTGAACCCATTGCATTTTTCTTGGCATTTGAAGCATCTTTCGCAGTCTGTATAATCTCTTCTATCTGCTGTAATATCGCTTTTCTTGAAAATCCAAAACTATCAAATCCACCGGCTTTTGTGATGGATTCTAGCACCTTTTTATTTACCTTTTGAGGCTCTATTCTATTGACAAAATCTTGAAAATCTTTAAACTCACCATCTTGCCTAACCTCAAGTATAGAATCGACCGCCGCACCTCCAACGCCTTTTATAGCAGCCAATCCAAAAAGAATACTTCTCTTATCTCCTTGTATTACAGGTGAAAATTCAAGCAGAGAGTGATTGATATCCGGAGGAGCAAGTTCTAAGCCCATATTTTTAACTTCATCTATATACTTAACAACTTTATCCGTATTATCTCTGTCAGAAGTTAAAAGTGCAGACATAAACTCTTCTGGATAGTAAGTTTTTAACCACGCAGTTTGAAAAGTAACCATAGCATAGGCTGCCGAGTGCGATTTGTTAAAACCGTATCCGGCAAATTTCTCAATCAAATCAAAAAGTTCTGAAGCCTTTTTATAGTCATATCCCTGCTTTTGAGCACCTTGTGAAAACTCTGCATTATAGACTGCCATATCTTTTTTCTTACCCATGGCACGGCGAATAATATCAGAATAACCAAGCGAAAAACCACCGATAGTCTGGACAATCTGCATAACCTGCTCTTGATACACGATGACCCCGTAAGTAGGTTTCAATATCTCTTCCATAGTATCAAATGTATATACAATCTCTTCACGTCCATGCTTACGTTCAATAAAACTATCAAGCATACCAGACTCCATAGGACCGGGGCGATATAGTGCCAAAACCGCAATCAAATCTTCAAAGTTATCAGGCTTTAAACGCTTATTTAAATCTTGCATTCCAGAACTCTCTATCTGAAACATACCGACAGTCGCACCGCTTTGAATAATCTCATACACATGAGGGTCATTTACATCAATACTGTGCCAGTCAACACTAACATCATGACGAAGTTTTACTAATTTTAGAGCATTGTCTATGACATCAAGTGTCTTTAAGCCCAAAAAGTCAAATTTTATTAAATCCACATCTTCAAGATAATTTAGCGAATATTGTGTAACAAAAGTATCTTCTCCAGATGGCTTATATATAGGAGTTTTATGCCATAGCTCCTCATTTGATATAACTACACCGGCTGCATGAATTCCCGAATTTCTTTTAAGACCTTCTAACTTCTTGCCAAACTCCCAGACTCTGGCAGCTTGAGCATCATTTTCAATCAGCTCTGCAATTTTTGGCTCTTTTTGAAAAGCCCCCTCTACCATCTGACCTTTTTTCATTTTTCCATTTAATGTGATACCCAACTCATCGGGAATAAGCTTTGCCATCTTATCAGCTTGAGAGAGCGGCATATCTAAGACACGAGCAACATCACGCAAAACTCCTTTGGCAAGAAGTGAACCAAATGTTATAATCTGTGCAACCTGATTTCGTCCATACTTTTGTACCACATAATCAATAATCTCTCCACGACGAGCCTGCATAAAGTCCATATCAATATCGGGCATAGATACACGTTCAGGATTTAAAAAACGCTCAAACAGCAGATCATACTTCATAGGATCAATATCTGTTATCTCGAGTGAAAATGCCACTAGACTACCGGCTGCAGAACCACGTCCCGGTCCTACTGCTATTTGCATCTGTTTTGCAACTTTTACAAAATCCCAAACTATAAGCATATATCCCGGAAATTTCATGGAATTTATAATATCTATCTCAAAATCAAGTCTATCCTTATACTCTTTGTGACGAGATTCATCCACATAAACAAGACGTTTTTCAAGCCCTTTTTTGCAACAATATATAAAATACTCCGCATCATTTTTATCTGCTGCAGAGAGCCATTTTTTCTTCTCTTCATCACTTGCATCGGCAGGTAAAGGAGCATCATCACTGTGATTTATATCTAAGCCCTCTTTTTTAGAGTACTCTAATGTAAATTTAAAGTTTGGAGGTATAGGCTCTTTAACGGTCAACTCAAAATCTTCTATCTTATCTACTATCTCTTGTGTATTTTGCAGTGCTTCTGGAATATCGGCAAATAGACGTGCCATCTGTTGGGGACTTTTTAGATAAAACTCATGTACAGAGTGACGAAGACGATCCGGATCATCATATAATTTATTCATTCCTATACACATGAAAGCTTCATGGTACTGTGCATCATCAGAGAAAGTATAGTGAGTATCATTTGTTGCTATTATTTTAATACCTGTCTCTTTTGATATTTGCAATATCTGCTCGTCAATATGTAGCTGATCGCCTATGCCGTGACGCATAAGCTCCATGTAAAAATCATCACCGAATATCTCTTTATACTCCAATGCAATACGTTTAGCTTCTTCATATCCACCCGCTCCATTTTTTACATTTTTCTCATTTTTAATATTTAAATTCCAGTTTATTTCACCTTGAAGACACGCAGATGTACAGATAATGCCCTCACTATTTTCACGAAGAATCTTCTTATTTATACGGGGAAAATAGTAATATCCATTTATATACGCTTGTGAAGAGAGATACATAAGGTTTTTATAACCTGTTTTATTTTTTGCAAAGAGACAGATATGAAAACGCTGTTTTGTACTTTTATCATTTAACTCTTCGCCATTATGCAGATAACCTTCCATTCCGATAATAGGTTTTATACCCGCAGCACTCATCTGTTGATGAAAATCTATAGCACCAAACATATTTCCATGGTCAGTCATAGCTACGGAGGTCATGCCAAGCTCTTTAACTCTATCTACTAATGCAGATATTTTATTTGCTCCGTCAAGTAAGGAGTATTCTGTATGTAAATGCAAATGGGTAAATGCTTGTCTGCTCAATTTATCAATCTTTCTATTAAATTATTGAAAAATTATAACCATGAGATATTAAAAAGAGCTTTATCTAAAATTATCAAACAGCAACCTCATCTTCAAATAAAACACTTACGCCATACTCTTCGTTGGTAGTTACATATTTTTTATATTCGACTCCTCTTTTAGAGTGCAGTACAGCAATAAACACACCTTCACGCAGCAGCTCTCTGACTTCACGCTCACCTATAGCTCTTTTTCCATATTTTAAAAGAGAATTTCCCCAGATACGGTATGAACATTTACCCACAGATTCAAAAAGCTCTCCATCTTCTGTATGAAACTTAGCGTTTGAGCAAGTATATACTTTTGTATCTCTTCCTTGTACTATCTTTTTTTGCATAACAATGATACCGTCATCACAATATGGACATTTTCCCAACATCTAAAAGCCTCCTGTACTCATTATTTATTGTCATTTTATCAATATTAAAAATTATAGTGCTAAAATATGACAATTTGAAATATTTTACAAAAAGGCATCCTGTGAAAATAGAACCTGTAAAGAGTAAAAACCGTATTGAGATACTGGATGTTATTCGTGGATTTGCAATTATGGGTATCTTAATTGCAAATATTCAATCTTGGAGTGGTTATAAATTTATACCTTTTGAGATGATTAGAATATTGGATTATTATCAAT
>WFND01000131.1 GCA_015484575.1 Helicobacteraceae bacterium | reverse complement strand
AAGATATTCTGTAAACGTTTTTTCATAAAAGTATCTGCTCTTTTTGTAAACTTTCTTGTAATAGAATATTATTAGTATTTACAGGAATCAAATCTACTCGATGATGCAATGCATCTTCTAACTCTTTTTTTATCTCTTCAAGAGCAATGAGCTTTTTAAATGCGTTGTCTTTGTAAAAAACATTATGGTCTATACGATACGTAATATCAACATCACTATAGCTATCTTGCGTACCTCTTGCATAAGAACCAAAAAACCCTACGAGCTGTATGCCAGAGGGTAATTTGTACATATTATACTGTTATAAATAATCTACTATCTCTTGTTGTTTCAATATAAGTCGATTATAGTTAAAAGGATTAAGAATGTCAATACAGTAGTGATGTTTGCAGACAACTTTCTAAAGGAGGAGTCTCCTTCATCTTTCCCAAAAACTTCATACTTTTTTTTACCGCCTTATCAGAGGGTTCAGTCAAAAATAAGTAGCATATACAAAACAAAAAGCATAAGATGGATAAGCCCTTGTATGATATTGCTCTTACCACTGCTGAAGTTTATCACACTCATAAAAAGTGTAAGTACCAAGAGTACACTATCGACACCATTTAACCCTAAAATAATCTTCTCTCCTGTGACCAATCCGATGATTAAGATAGCAGGGATAGTGAGAGAAATAGTAGCTAGTGCCGAACCCATGCTTATGTTGATAGCTCGTTGTAGTTTGTTGTCAAGGGCTGCCTTGATCGCCGACATCCCCTCTGGAGAAAGCACTAAAATAGCGACCAAAAGACCACCAATAGCAGGTGGTGCACCGATACTACTGATAAAATGGTTGACGATAATTGCCAATTTTTTTGAAAGCAAAACGATAGGTAAAAGATAGGCTATAAGCATCACTACATGGTAGAGAAGTGAGTGTTTACTCTCTTTGTGGTGTTCCTCTTTTTCATCGACTAAGACAAAAAAGTTTTTATGTCTAAGTGACTGCATCATTAAAAATATAAAATAAAGTCCAATTGTCGCAAAGATCAAAAAATATGTTTGCAGTGGTGAAAGTGTACCATACTCAGTCGAAAGTGTATAGTTTGGCAGTATCAAACCCAAAATAGCCAAAGGAAATATCAGTGCTATAAAGCTATTGACCCCTTGTAGGTTGTACTCTTGTTGTATATGTTTGATTCCTCCTGCCAAAAGAGAGAGACCTACAAGTCCATTGAGTGTGATCATGATGACTGAAAACATCATATCTCGACCAAGAGTTGGATTATCCTCACCTGTAAGCATGACTGCTGAAATAGCGATCACTTCGATGGTAATGACACTCAAAGTAAGGATAAGTGTACCATAGGGTTCCCCCAGCTTAATAGCCAGCTCATCTGCATGTCTAACAACATTAAAAGATGATGCAAGCATCGTCACAAATATAACAACAAACGCAATACTCACATGCACTACATTTTCCAAATCTCCCAATAGAAGATCCTTGAAAAAGACAAAAAATAGTGCTGTAGCAATCGCTACAAACAACATATACTCAGACTTGATAAATGACAAGTGAATCCTCCTAAAAATCATATTGGGTATTAAAGATAACTTACTACTATTTTATTATTTTAGAGCCATCAATATTTCATGATATACTATAGTGTTCTCTTTGTTTAAGACTAGTAAAGCAACTTCTTTTATTTTACCTCTCTACGATACCAATCGTAACAGTTTTTCTCCTCGAAAATCTAAATTTTTAAATACAGGTTTAAATTTATGATGCTACTATAGACTATCTAAAGAGGGACGATCTGCACCTCTAAAATGTTAAATTCAATATAAAGGAGGGTAGCGATGCCTACTCTACAATATTCATTTTTTACAGCACTAACTTTATTGGCTTTAGTGCTTGTGGAATGCAGCGGTGCAGATAGGGTAAGCATATCATCCTATGTAAATACAACTACCGGTAATTTCACTGGAGTTGTTAAATCAAACACGACTGTTTATAAAGGGATACGATATGGAGATGCATCGATAGCTAATCGCTGGAAAAAAGCTGCCGAGATAGCTGATACTGATTTGGTTACCAAGGCTGAGGAGTTTGGAAGTATCTGCTATCAGAAAATTTCTGCAAAATATCCATTGTCAAGAATGTCCGAGGATTGTTTGTTTTTAAATATATGGAAACCAAACGATGCAGATAAAAATCATAAAAAGAATGTTATAGTCTTTATACATGGAGGAGCTTTTGTAGAAGGAAGCAGTAGTGACCTTCTCTATAATGGTTTAAATTTATCTGAATTTGATGAAGGTGAAGTAAGAGCTTCTCTAGTCGTTTCACTTAACTATAGACTTGGTGCTTTGGGCTTTTTAAACATAGGTAGAGAAAGCGGGAACTATGGACTCATGGACCAAAAGATGGCAATTGAATGGATTTATAAAAACATAGAGAAATTTGGTGGAGATAAAAACCATATAACTCTCATGGGACAGAGTGCTGGAGCTATGTCTGTAGGTGTTCATATCAGTAATGAGAGTGATATATCCAGACATATTACTAACGCAATCATACAGAGTCCCTATATGGGAATGGGTTTTAAAGATGAAAAAACATCTAAAGAAATAGCGCTAGATATAAAAGCCGTTCTTGAAAAAAACAGTTCAAATATTTACAAAATGGATCCTAAAGATATAATAACATTGAGTCTAAATACTACGACATCTTTTGAATTCAATGCAAAATATCTTTATAAAATTGATTTTAAAAATTTATTTCCTTTTTCTCCTTATATAGATGGAAAAATTGTAAAAAAAGATTTAATTAACAGTACAACAGATATTCCACTGCTTATTGGAAATAATAAAGATGAGATTAACTTTATGTTCAAATCTCTAACCCCTAAAATAGTTACAAAACTTATAGACTATACAAATAGTAAAGATGGTCTTCATTTACCAGATCCGGATATAGATGCACCTTTGGAAAATTTCCTCACGGATGTTGAGTTTGTCTGTCCTACAAATTATTTTGTAAAGCAAGAGCCTCAAAGAATAAGCACTTATTTCTATCATAATGAATTTCTTGGGTCATTTAACTTTTGGCAAGATGTAAAAGAGTGTGCAGGTAAAGTTTGTCATTCGTCAGAACTTCCATATATCTTTGGCAACTGGTATCAGAGTAATATGACTGTAGTCGTTCCCACAGAAAATGACAAAAGGTTTTCCGTAAATATAATGAGAGTATGGAAAGAATTTTCCGCAACTTCTACTATTAAAGGCTATAGAAAATACTATGAGGATGATTCTATGATTGATATTAATAACACAAATCCATACTTTTATCTCAAAAAAAATATCTTACAGGATAAGTGCAGCAAGCATAAAACATCTTTTTAAGTAAATAATTTATCACACTCCCCATAAATTATGTTAATCTTAATTGATTAACATAAGACCTTATTCTATCAAAAATAAACTCTATCACATGCCAAACTCTTATTCATTCATAAAAAGTCATAGATAAAAATATTTTGATATACTTT
>WFND01000130.1 GCA_015484575.1 Helicobacteraceae bacterium | reverse complement strand
ATTATATTTAAATTTTTATTTCTACGCTTCTAGCCATGTAATCATGAAGAGATTTTTTCTGCCTGTTATAAAAAGGTATAAGCACTCCTATAAGTATAGTCACGCCAAATAAAAAAAAGAAAAATCTTATAAAAGCAGCAAAAAAGCTTAGATTTTTTTCGCCATTTTGTGAAACAACTTTTATATTGTATGCTTTTTTTCCGGGAGTCTGACCAAATTTCGATATTAAAACAGCGTAGATGACGCCATATAGAAACACTGCTATAAATGGTGCTAGGTTTGAGTTTTGAAACTCCTCTTTTGAACCCATCACACCATAAACCGTTATATATAAAATTGGGGTATATATCATAAAAAGATCTGTTATAAACGCTTTTACCTTATCAAGATACGGGGCGTACACAAGAGAACTTTTTTTCTCTGTAGTCCTGTTTTTTGAGGCTTTTTTAAGTTTTCTGAACTGTTTACTCATGTATGTGGTAACTATTATGGTGTAAACACCCTAGTTAGGATGTTTTTCACCTATAATATTAGTGTAACTCTTTCCATAAAGATTTTTTCCAAAGATAAGCAAATAGTGCAAATACCAATGTAAATATCATCACTTTTTTACCTACAGACTCTCTCTCATGGCGTTTAGCATCTCCTGAATCTTCAAGATACTCTATAACTTTATCCATAGCTTCAGGCGATACACCTACTCTAGGCATTGCAGTACCGGCTAAATAAGCTTGAGGATTTTCAACAAATGTTTTTATGTAGTGTTCACCGCGACTACGGATATAGATACTTAAATCCGGTGGTAATTTACCCATATATTTTGTTAAAGCATCTTGATAATCTGCTTTTGCCAAGTTAAACTTCAGCTCGTCTTGCTTCTTTTTGAACTTAGGGGTCTGACCGATTTGTGTCCAACCTGCATAACGATTTTCATGACAACGTCCACATGCTAACTGATACGCTTGTTCAGATGTAAGCTCTTCTGTTTTAGGTGCAATAGATTGCAGGTAAGCAACCATGTCTGCTACCTCTTGATCTTTGTCTCCACCTGCTCCATAAAACTGTGGCATAGGGTGCATCTTGCCTTTAGCGGCATCAAACTTATGCTCAACCATTAAAGCGTGTGCAGGATTTTTGATAAGTGCCGCTAAAAATTTACCTTCATAAACAGCACCGGCATTTGATAGGTCAGGTGGATTTACACCGTAACTTTGTGCCGCCATAGTAGGATCCATACCAGCTGGCATACCCTCTTTACTTATAGCGTGACAACCGGTACAAGCACCTGCTCCCATAACCAACTCTTTACCTCTAGCAGCATCACCCTTTTTATCCAAAGCAGGAAGATCTGCGTACGCATAACCTTCTCCTTCAACATGCTTGTGCATGTGTGAATGAGCAAAAGGCTCAACTAAATAGTAAGTTATAAGAGTAAAAACAACTACAACCGCTAATATTTTCAATTCTCTCATCATCATTGACTCCTTATAACTTTCTTTCTGCTTTTGTAATTATCGGAAGTGCTATCCACAGACCGATAAATGATAGTGCCGCAAAAAAGCCTATCGTACTAAAAATACCTTCAGGAGGCATTTTACCCATCGCTGTTAGAACAATCATATTTATCAGTAACAGCCAGAACCAAATTTTAAAAGCACCTCTTTTATGTGCAGGAACTGCATTTGGACTTCTATCTAAAAATGGTAACAACATATATATAACTTGTGCAAAACCAAATGCCATTAGACCGATATTTGTAGAGAAAGGTCTTAAAATCTCATATGACCACAAGAAGTACCACTCAGGATAGATGTGAGTAGGAGTTTTAAGTCCATCAGCAGGGTCAAAGTTTACAGGGTCCATAGCAAAATCGTAATGGAAAAATACCAAGTAGAAGAAAAAGATAAGATAGATTGATACTACAAACATATCTTTAGACATAAAATCGTTTGCAAAAGCGATAACTTTTGAACCTTTTTTATCTCCTTTTTTATATTTTTCAGCTTCTGCTTCAAAATCAAACTCTTCGCCCTCTTGATTATTTACGTGAGGAATTCTAAGTGTTGCAAAGTGTAAACCTATTAGACCCATAATAGCCAATGGAAGTAGAAGTACATGTAACATAAAGAATCTATTTAAGAAAGCTTGTGCAGGAACATAATCACCGCGAATCCACTCAACTAATCCATTAAGATGAAGATCTCCAAGACTGAAGATATTGGTAATAACCATACCTGCCCAGTAACTCATCTGTCCCCATGGAAGCATATAACCGGAAAATGCCTCTGCTGAAAAAGTAACAAACAGTAACATACCACTTAACCAGATCATCTCACGGCCTTTTTTATAAGAGCCGTAATAGATACCCGTAAACATGTGAATGTATATAACTAAAAATACTACCGATGCGGCAACACCATGCACATGTCTCCAGAGCCAACCAAAGTCAACTTCTGTCATTATCGTGTAATTTACGCTGTCAAATGCAGTCTTAACATTTGGCTGGTAGTACATCAATAAGAAAATACCCGATACTAATAAAAATGCAAATGTAATTGCAAGAACCATTCCCATAGCCCATAGGAAGTTAATATCCTTAGGAATCCAATACTCAGTAGCCATCACTCGGCGAACAGCATCTATTGCCAGTCTCTGATTAAGCCAGTCATGCAAACTAGTTGCTTTTGTAAAATGTGCCATCTATACTCCTTTAACCAATTTACACACTAAGAGTTATGCCATCTGCTAGCAACTTCTTATACTCTTCACCCTCTTCACCAAGAACAATAGTATTACCAACAATTTTGAATGGAGGTATATCTAACCCACGTGGAGGTGGTGCTTTTGTTACATTTCCGGTCACGTCATACGTTCCACCGTGACATGCACACAAGAAAGCTTTTTCTGCTGGATTATAGCCGGGGATACAGCCTAAGTGTGTACATAGACCCAATACAATCATATAGGTATCACTACCTATTTTAAGAACTCTTTTTTTCTGTTCATCATTAAGAGAAGCAACCATTTCAGGAGTGTATTTTAAAACAAATACAGGCTTACCTCTCCACTTTTCTGTTATTAGCTCATTGCCCTTATATCCAGACATGTCCAATGTTGTAAAACCGGCTGCCTTTACACTCGGCAGTGGATCCCAACTTTTTTTCATAGCATACAGAGATGCTACTGCTCCTACACCAGCAACAGCACCAAATGCTTTACCAATAAAACCTCTTCTGTTTTTGTCAGTCATAACACTTCTCACTTATTTAAAGATTTGAAAAGCCATGATAGCTTACATAGAATTAAAGCATTATAAATTTAAGGTTTCTTTTATAAATATAGCGGTTTTTTGTGTGTCATTTTGAAGCAACTTATAATTATGTGAGCTATTTTCCCTTAATAAGGTGGCTAAATCGGCTTTTTTATAGCCATCAATTATAGGTATATCTAATAATTCAAACAGTTTTAAGTGGTCTCTAGGATAATCAGCTCTTTGAAGATAGATTGCCCTTCCGCCTGAAGCTATATTTTCTAAAACAGCCTGAGGGGATGAGCTTAAAAAGAGTTTTGTACTTTTTATCATACTTTTATACTCTTCAAACTCATAAGTTTTAACAAAAGCTTCCGATATACTCTGTTCATAATCTAAAAAGTAGTAAAAGCCAAGTCCCAAATCAAACTCATAAGGTGAAAACATATCAAGATTTTTCTCCAAATCTTTTTCATAATCATCATCACCAAAGAAAAAACATCTATCTATATTTTTTTCAAAAGAGCCAAAATACTCATCTGCTACAACAGTAGCTTTACAGATTTTTTCACCTTCAAGATATGGAGATATTAGAAACTCTTTAGGATGTTTTTTCTCATCTGGATTATCACTAATACGTATAAAAGTGGAGAAAAACTTTGTCATATCATCTAAAATATTGCTGTTATGCTCATCTGAATCAAATATTATCTTATCGCCATGTTGTGCAATCTGCGGAATATTGCGGATAACATCTATACCGACTATATCTGTTAAACCATAATCTTTAGCTTCATGTGCTATACGAAAATCTGACGTTAAAACCGTTATATCAACATCTCCCAAAGAGTTAATGATAGCAGCTGCACGACGAAACCTATCTAAACCAACCCTATGACCTGTATGTACGTAGTAAAAAATTCTCACTCTTTCATCTCCTATTTTATAATCCATTGCCCCACATGTGCATTTTTTTTGCCATTACAAGGTCATAATCTTCTAAAACATCTATTTTATTTCCCGCTCTATACTCTGAGTTTTCTAACATCTGTAGCATACTTTCGATATTCATAGTTGCTCTTTTTTGCATTATTGTTATATCTGCCGTATTTGCTAGTGCATTATATGCCAATTTTATTATTCGCTCTTTTTTTTGGTGCAGATGGTAAAAGTCTTGGAAAATCACTGCATCATATGAGCGTGGTAAAGCACGAAAAAGCTTCTCAAAATCATCAATAAAAGTCAGTTTTGTATTTTCTCTTTTTATCTCTTTATGCTCCCCGGGATAACAGCTTACATGTAAGCTGCCCTCAAACTCTGACAACTTATCTGCTAAAGCTTCTGCTACAGTATCTACGTGAGTAGTAACTAAGAGATAACTATTTGCCGGTTGTGGTCTAAAAAGTTCTAAAAACTGTCTCATTTTAATAGGCTAAATCATGAAGTTCTTTAAACAAAAAAGCTTCCACAATATCATCAATACTTCGCTGTGTATGTGCTACTAAGACCATAATTTGCAGTTCTTGAAAAGGCCAGACATATTCATTGTCACCTATAACAACAACAGCTTCAACCATATCCATAATCTCTTCTTTTGTATCATAAAAATCTATCTCGGCTATCTTCCCCTCTGATATATCTAACAAGACCCATTTTTTTACTTCATTTAAAGAGACTAATTTTGCCTCATCCCTACTTGAGCTATCTAGTGGAATAAGCAGATACATTAAGCCTGACCTAACTTTTTAAGATCAAGTTTTAAAGCTTCATTATCCATTACACCGATTTTGTGAGACAAAATATCATCTGCTATCTTTTTGGCATCTTTTAGTGAGTGCATCTTATATGTTCCGCACTGATAGATATTTAACTCCGGTATATCTTTTTTACTTTTTACCTTTAATACATCTTGCATAGACTTTTTCCAAGCTTTTGCCACCTTTTTCTCACTAGGACTACCTAAAACACTCATATAAAAACCTGTACGACAACCCATAGGAGAGACATCAATAATCTCGACATTTTTCCCATTTAGGTGTTCACGTATAAAACCGGCAAACAGATGCTCCAATGTATGAATACCACGCCCACTCATCTTATCAACATTTGGTTTGTAAAAACGCAAATCATAAACCGTAATCTCATCTCTGCTTTTACTTCTCATTGTTTTTGCTTTTCTAACTGCAGGTGCAGGCATTATTGTGTGATCAACTGTAAAACTATCTAATAACGGCATATTTCAATCCTTAAAATTTTTATGTATATTAACATAAAATACTATATTACATGTAAGAAAATATACTTAAGTTATAAATGTTAAACTTACACAATAAAAAGGCTTACTATATGCAAAATAATTTTGATACCTCTTACGCTAGTTCACTTACAGATCCTTTGGCAATGAGAGTTTATACTTCGCAACTGCTTGGGAGAGAGGAAGATTTAGTTCTTCATGGCGGAGGAAATACCTCTGTAAAAATTGATGGCGTATTATATGTAAAAGGCAGTGGCTGGAATCTTCAAAGCATTGAAAAAGAGGGTTTTGCACCCGTAGATTTAGCTACTCTTATAGATATGGCTTCACTTGAGAGTCTCAGTGATACACAGATGGTAAAACAGCAACGTGAAGCACTAAAAAAGAGTGATGCACCAAATCCATCGATAGAAGCGATTTTACACGCTATCATACCTTTTGATTTTGTTGATCACACTCACGCTGATGCCGTTGTAACCATATCAAACACACCTGACGGCAAAGAACGTATAGAGAAACTATATGGCGAAAATATGCTTATTATTGAGTATATTATGCCCGGTTTTTTACTAGCTAAGAGTGTGTATGAACGTACAAAGTCTATTGATTGGAATAAGCTTGATGGCATTATTTTACTAAATCATGGTATCTTCACTTTTGATAATGACGCAAAAAATGCTTATGACAAGATGATAGATATAGTCAGTAAAGCAGAAGATTACCTTGAACAATATAGTGATATTACTCTTACATGTAAGGGTGCTGAAGCAGATAGATTTATGCTCGAAACTTTACAAAAAAAGGTATCTTCATTAAGAAATCGTGCTGTAAATGTAAGCATAATTAATTCAGCTCAAGCTTGTACTTTGTCTGAACATAAAGAGCTTGAGCGTATTATGTACAGTGGAGGGCTGACACCTGAGCATGTTATACGGATTAAACCGTTTGGTGCAGTTATTAAAGATGATGTTTTAGATGGTCTTTTTAACTTTACTAAAGCCTATCAAGACTATTATGTCACAAATGCTTCATCTAAGCACCAACGTTTAGATTTAGCTCCACGATATGCTTTTATTGTTGGAGTCGGTGTAGCTGTTTTTTCTATCGATAAAAGAGAGGAAAAAGTCATAAGTGACATACTCACTCACACCATATCTGCCATGTTAAAAGCAGAGAGCTTAAGTCGTTGGACAAGTCTAAGCCCATCTGAACTTTTTGAGATGGAGTATTGGGAGCTAGAACAGGCAAAATTACAAAAGGATACAAAATGAATATTACAAAAAAAGTTACATTTATTGCTAAAGAAGATCATATAACACAACTTAAAACTCTGCTTGAGAGTATGGTTAGTGCTTCACGTGCTGAAGTCGGTTGTCTTAAATACAATATCTATCAGATAGAGAGTGAACCGACAAAGTTTATAGTTATAGAAGCGTGGGAAGATGAAAATGCCCTTGAAGGACATAAAAATTCAAAACATTACAAACACTATAAATCAAACTATGAAGTTCACACAGCTGACAAATATAGTGAAAACCTTTTAATCGTTGGAGAAGCTTTTTAGCTTACAGTCCCGGTGCTTTCCACATTGAGTTAGTTAATCTGTTATTGACTAACTCTAACTGTCTCGCATAAACCTCTTGCCACTGTTTTGCAATCTCTTGATAGCGTTTAAAATTTTGCATATCCGGCTCATAAGTTTTTTCCCATTTTACTAAACCTTGTGCTGCTTGTGAGATAGAGTCATACTCACCCGCACCAACTCCAGCTGCAAAAGCACCGCCCAATGCCGTTGCTTCATTTACTGTAGGTATCTTTATCATTTTACCTGTCACATCACTTAAAATCTGACTCCATAAAACTCCTTTTGAAGCTCCTCCGGCAAATGTAATAGTATCTGTGTATGTATCCGTAAAATCAAAGATAGCATTTAGATTTAACATAGATACTATGGCGGCATTTTCTTCAAGAGAGCGAAACATTGCAGCTTTTGATGTTGTTTCAAGAGATAGATTTATAAATGACGGTGCGGCATGATACCATTTTGAGTACCTCATAACATCTGAAAATATAGGTAAAATCCCATAAGAGCCTAAAGGAACTTTTGTGGCTAAATTTTCCAGATATTCATAGACATCTATCCCTTTTTTTTCAGCTTCTAACTTCTCAAATTCACAAAAAGTATCTCTAAACCAACGCATAAGCATTCCAGAAAAGAAGGTTATCCCCTCAGCTTGTGAGACTCCTTCGATTACATGAGGATTTACTCTTATATTCATATTAGGATCAACTTTTGCACCCTCTATATTTACAATCTGTTGCCAAAATGTTCCACCCAAAACTGCACACTCTCCAGCTTTTACCACACCAAGACCTGCACTTCCTAACTGAACATCTCCTCCACCCATTACTACTTTTGTGTTTACATGTAAGAGTGTCTCTTTTGAAGCTTTTTTACTTATATTTCCTATAACTGTGCCACTCTCATATACTTTTGGAAATATATCATCTTTTAAATCCAGCTTTTTTGCCATACTAGGCTCAAATTGACGAGTTTTCAGAGAAAAAATTCCGCTGGTTCCTGCATTTGAAGGTTCAGCAACAATCTCACCCGAAAGTTTTGTTAAAACCCAGTCGCTTATCATATTTACATAAGCCACTTTTTCGTAAATTTCAGCTCTGTTACGTTTTACCCAAAGAAGTCTAGGCAACGCACCAAGAGCAAAAGTCTGTCCACTGATATTATAAAATTCTCTCTCTAGTGATGGGTACTTCTCATTTATCTCCGCCACCTCTCTCATCGCTCTAGCATCTACATTTGCTACAGCAAAAAGTTCATTGGCATCTTTATCATAAAGCACTATCCCCTCACGCATACTAGTTGCACTAACGGCAGCTATCTCATCAGCTTTTATACCGGCTTTGAAAACAGCCTCTTTTATACAAGTAACAATTATCTGCCAACTATTTTTATAGTCAAAACTCATAGAGTCGGCAACTCCATCTTCGCTAAGATGAGTCCACTCTCTTTGAGAGATAGATACCTGATTACCTAAAGTATCAAATATTACCGCCCGTACAGATCCTGTTCCGGCATCAATAGTCATAAAGTACATAAAATTATCCAATAAAAGAGAGTAAAGCTCAACTTATAAGCTTTGAAGTTTAAGATAGAGTGTCTTAAAGCTAAAGTTTTTAAACTTTAGCTTCTTCACGACGTTGCAGGTATGCCCAGTTTGCATCGACACGCTCTTGCCACTCTTTAATAAGATACTTATACTCATCTTTAAAAAGGTGTTTAAAACGTCCTTGAGCCGCAAGGTACTCTTCAACAGGTATGATATTTTTAGGGCGATAAGTAATATTGTACTCTCTGCCGTCAATAACTTCATATAGTGGAAATACTAAACTATCAGTAGCCAAATCAGCTAAATGCATAGTATTTTTAGGATCAAACTTCCACTCAGTTGTACATGGTGATACAGCATTGATAAATACAGCACCCTCAGTTGCAAAACCTTTTTGGATTTTTTTAACCATATCTTTCCATTTGTTTGGAGAGACTTGTGCAGCATAAGGAATGTGATGAGCAGCCATAATACCCATCATATCTTTTTTATTTTTTGTTTCACCATAAGAGATGGAACCGGCTGGAGTTGTAGTTGCTGAAGAGCCTATAGGTGTTGAACTTGAACGCTGTCCACCCGTATTTGCATAAACTTCATTGTCTAAAACTATATACATCATATCATGATTACGTTCCATACATCCGGAAATCCACTGAAAACCTATATCATAAGATGCACCGTCACCACCAAAAGCTACAAATTTAGGTGTACGTTCAGGCTGCTTTAATCGACCCTTTGTTTTTAGTGCTTTATACATCGCTTCTGCACCTGCTACGGCAGTAGAGCCATTTTCAAAACCGATATGAATCCATGAAGCGTCCCAAGAAGTATAAGGATAAACCGCAGTACAAACTTCAAGACATCCGGTAGATGCTGCTAGAATCAAGTCATCATTTGTAGCATTAAGCACTTCACGAACAATGATAGAGTGAGCACATCCGGGACATAAAAGGTTTGCACCTTCAAATCTATCTGCTGATGTTGAAAACTCTTTTAAGTTTTTAATTTTTTTAATTTCACTCATACTAATTTCCTATAAATAAGCCAGTTTCGGTCCACGAACACCGATAAACTGCTGTTGTTGTGTTAATAATTTACCTGCATCAGCATTAGCTTGAAGCTCATTATAAAGTTCTACAAGATGTGCTTTTGTTAAGTCACGACCACCTAAACCATAGATATAACCTGAAAGTAGTAATTTAGTGTCTGTATTAAACAAGGCACCTGCTATCTCATTAAATAACATACCCGCGGCACCTCCCGGAGCTGAACGGTCAAGTGCAGCTACCGCTTTTACATCTTTCAGTGCCTCTGCAACTGCCATAAATGGGAACGGTCGAACAACACGAATCCCTACAACACCGGCTTTTACACCTTTTTCTCTCATCTCTTTTGCCACTTCACGAGCAGTCTCAACAGATGTACCCATACAGACAACTGCCACATCAGCATCATCCATATCATAACTCTCAACATGGTTATATTTACGACCTGTAAGCTTTTCAAATTCAGCAAATGCTTCATCAATCTTACCCGGAACAATACTCATCATATCGTTATGTTGTCTAGCTTTATGCTCAAAATGCCAATCTTCTTCAGTCTGAACACCATGAGTTACAGGATGCTCAAAATCCAACATATCATTCATAGGTTTATACACACCTACAAAACCAAATGCAGTATCATCATCCATAGTATGAACACCTTGTGCTGTGTGAGATGTCATAAAACCATCTTGATTTACAATAGCCGGAATTCTTACATCATGGTCTTCGCTAACTTTAAACGCTATAAAGTTAAGGTCATAAGCCTCTTGTGGACAGTACGCATCAAACTGAATCCATCCGCTGTCACGCACCATATACATATCTGAATGGTCACCATTTACATTAAGAGGCGCCGCCAAAGCACGATTTACCAGATTTAAGACAATCGGCAAACGCATTCCCGATGCTTGATAAAGAGTCTCTGCCATTAGTGCCAAACCTTGGGAAGATGTTGCAGTTGCAACACGTCCACCGGCGGCCGCAGCACCTATACATCCACTCATTGCCGCATGTTCTGACTCTACCATTACAAATTCACCCTCGACAAAATTGTCTGATTTGAATTTTGCATATCCTTCAACAATAGGAGTTGATGGAGTGATAGGATAAGCAGAAACTACATCTACTTGGGCTTGTCTTAGTGCTTGAGCAGCAGCATAGTTACCATCCCATACTTCTATATCGTTTAATTCCATTTTATCAAATGCCATCTACTCTTCTCCTTTATCTTTACTCGGCCACGAAGCTATTTCCGTTTCCTCATCTGCCTGTTCTGAGAACATTAAAAGTGATTTTGGATTTGTAGGACAAACCTCTACACAAATACCGCACCCCTTACAGTGATCCATATCTACACCTATCATCTTCTTATCTCTTGAGATAATCGAAACATCTGGACAATAAACCCAACAAAACTGACAATCTATACAGTAGTCTTTATTATATACCGGCTTAACAAGTCTCCAGTCGGCTACACTAGCAGTATAAGAGCTGTTTTGCGTATAAGAGCGGTCTTCTTGTTTTGTTCCGGCAATATCATCAATGCCTCCATCAAAAGTACGAAGCATTGCTCCGATTTCAAACTCGTCCCAACCTGTATTTGCCATTTTAGCTCCTTATTTTACTTCATCGTATGCACGCTGAATAGCAAGCATATTTGCATCAATAATTTTTTGTGGTAATTTTTTAAGAATTCTTTTCATACTCTCTTTAAAAAACTCTATATCATACATTTCAGATATTTTCATAAATGCACCAAGCATAGGTGTATTTGGAATAGCACGACCGATAGTCTCTTGTGCAATCT
>WFND01000129.1 GCA_015484575.1 Helicobacteraceae bacterium | reverse complement strand
CTACTACAAGATACGATAGATATATTTGAGATAGCACTAAAAGAGAAAAATCTCCGTCTAAATCTATTATTTACTGATAATATTTCAAGAAACTTTAGAGGAGACTCCTTAAGATTAAAACAGATACTTACAAACCTGCTTTCAAATGCTATAAAATTTACCGATGAAGGTGAAATCACTATAAAGATAGAAAAAGTCTCTAAAAATAGATTTAGATTTAAAGTTGATGATACCGGAATAGGTTTAAATGAGCAAGAGCAGAAAAAACTTTTTAAATCATTTTCTCAAGCTGATGGAAGTACAACTAGAAAGTATGGAGGTACAGGATTGGGTCTTAGTATCTCTAAAGAACTTGTGCAGTTAATGGGTGGAAATATCCATATAGAGAGCAAAAAAGAGATAGGAAGCAGTTTTATATTTGAGATAAATCTCTTAGAGATTGATGATAATAAATTTTTAAAAGCTAGTGAAATTGATAACATTAACGCAGATATTTTATCATCAACTAAAGAGAGTAAAAAAGAGGAAAAACAGACAGACAAGAGTAAAATGCTAACTAAACAGAGAAAAGATATTTTAAAAATGCAGTTGATTGAAGCGTTAAAAACAAAGCGACCAAAACGGTGTGAGCCGATTGTGCAGAAGATAAAAAATTATACACTGACACAAGAAGATGAGACATATTTTAACAGAGTTTTAATATTTATAAAAAAATATAAATTTAAAGAGGCGATGGAGATACTAAATGATTGGTAAAAATATACTTATAGTAGATGATACAGAGACAAATATAGACATACTTATAGACCTTTTAGATGATAAATACGAGCTACTTGTAGCAACAGACGGTTCTACGGCTCTTGAGATACTAGCTCAAGAGAAAATTGACTTAGTTTTATTGGATATTATGATGCCGATTATGGATGGTTATGATGTATGTAAGCATATACGCAATAACTACAATACCGAAGAGCTTCCAATCATATTTATAACTGCAAAATCAGATGAAGAGTCTATTGAAAAAGCTTATGATATAGGAGGAAACGATTATGTTGTTAAACCGTTTAAGGCAAAAGAGCTTTTAGCTAGAATAGACACTCAGCTTAAACTGAAAACTCTTATTGACAACCTAGAGAGAGTGGCTTCTTACGATGAAATGACCGGAATTTATAATAGAAGAAAATTTTTCCAATTGGCTGTTGATGTATTTAAAGAAGGGATAGATAATCTATATGCCGTGATGATAGATATAGATAAGTTTAAAGATGTCAATGACAAATACGGTCATCCTACGGGAGATAAAGTCATAAAACTTGTAGCCAAAGAAATTTCTAAAAATATATGTGAAGACTCTATATTTGGAAGAGTCGGAGGTGAGGAGTTTGCTATATTATGCTTTAAAGATTCTGCTCAAACAGTAAAAGAAAAAATTGAAAAATTACGAAAAAATATCGAAAATTTGGAGATTTTAAGTGACAATAATGAGCTAATAAAATGTACAATAAGCGAAGGCATAGCAAAAGCTACCAATGAGACAAAAACTATAGATGCTCTTTTAAAAGAGGCAGATATTGCTCTGTATGAAGCAAAAGGAACAGGACGTAATAGAGTAATATTTAGATGAAAAATATATTTGTAACGGATTTAGACCACACCTTTTTAAGAAGTGATCTCTCTCTTAGCTCTTTTAGCAAAAATACATACAATAGCAGAGCCAAAAACTCAATAATGGGTGTAGCAACAGCAAGAACATACAGAAAAACCACACAGTTTTTAAAAGATATTGAGATAAATGCACCTATGATTTTACTAGATGGCTCTTTGGTAGCTACAACAGATAAGAAGATAATATCTACTAAATTTATAGATAAAGAGGTGGCTGACACCATCATAGATGAGGGTTCAAAGTTTAATATCTACCCTTTTATACTAGCTCTTGCAGATAAAAATCTAAATGAAACATTTTTGTACTCCAACATCTGTAACATATACCAAAAAGAGGTTCTATCAAGATATGCCAAAGATGACAACCTGCAAGAGAGAAAAAATATCAGAGCTATGAGAGATAACTTTAAGATAGTATATATGGGAGAAGAGGAGCTTTTAAAAAAACTGCTTACAAGATTAAGAGCTATCTTTAAAAATGAGTTAAAATATATCTTAGCCCCGGAAGCGTATGTAGGTTGCTATTTTCTTACCGTTTTACATAAAGATGCAGATAAGGCTCAGGGCATAAAAAGCGTAATCGAGTATGAAAATTTATCTACTGAAAATCTTACTGTTTTTGGAGACAATCTTAACGATTTAGGCATGTTTAAACTAGCAAAAAATTCTGTTGCTGTTGCAAATGCACATGAAAAATTAAAAAAATATGCAACATATATCTCAAAATATACAAATGATGAAGATGCAGTTGCACACTATTTAAAAGAGTTAAGATGAAGTGTTTTGCTTATAATGTTCACAAACTCCACTACCTCTCTGTTTCTATTATAAGCAAAACAGACATCGGCATCTAGCAGAGGTGCATATACCCACTCAAGCACTTTTATCATCTTCTTATCTTGAATAAGCTGCTCTGCCTCCTCTTTTGAAGTCTCGAAACATAGATGATGATAACCTCCGCCTTTTTGCAAAAAATTGTAAGTAAATGACTCTTTACTTTTAGGCTCAATCAGCTCTATAAAAGTATTTTCAAGCTTAATTAGTGCTAAATCAGCTTTTTGTGTCTCATCATAAAGCTCTTTTACCACCTCATCTATAATCAAATTTTTTTTATATTTTTCAATACTTTTTACTACATATCCAATATGATGAATCTTCATAAAACCGCCCCACCATCAACAGTAATTATCTCGCCTGTAATGTGATTTGAATTAATCAAGAACTCTATTGTATTTACAATATCATCAACATTTGCCAAACCTGCCGGAGAATTTTTATCAAGACTATCAATAAAGTCATCTGTATAAACAAAACTGAATTTTTCTGTCATTTGGGTTTTTAAAAATCCCGGAGCAACACCATTTATTCTGATAGGAGAGAGCTCTTTTGCTGCCCCTTTTATAAAATTGTTAAGTGCCGCTTTTGAAGCTGAATAGATTAAAATTCCACTCTCCGGTTTATAAGATGCGATAGAAGAGATAAAAATCATACTTGCATTTGCATTGGAGACTCTCTTTGAAGAGAAAGCTTTGGCAAATATCATTGCTGACATTAGATTTGTATTTAAAATTTGGGCAATCTCATCTACTTTCATAACTTTTAACGGCTTGATATTTTGAACTCCTGCACAAAATATCAGGTTATCAAACTTGCCGTAATCTTTTACGACTCTCTTAAGAAAACCTTCAATCTCTTGCAATTTCGAGACATCAAACAGCTCATATTTTTCAAACTGTTTTAGCCTCTCTTCTGTTCTAGCAACCGCTACGCCACCCAATTTTTTAACAGCAGCCTCACCGATACCGCTACTAGCTCCGATAACTAGATTATTCAATTTTGTCATCTGCTAATTTGATTAAATCCATCACGGTTTTTAAATCTTGAAAATCTGATGGACTAACTTTGACACCCATGTCATCATACATACTCATCAAACTTAAAACAGCAATTGAGTCATACTCCTCTACCTCATCGAGTGCCAACTCTTCATATAACTCATCCTCAGTGTCTATCGTTTCGGCTAAAAGCTCTAAAAATTCATCTCTTGTCATTTTTTTCTCCTCTAATGTTTATATATCTGAATTTCCGGTGCAAATATATTATCTATCTCCACTAAACAAGCTCCCCAGCTAAGACCTATTCCAAAACCTGCAAATAGGACTTTTAATTTTTTTGTACTAAACTCATCAGAGAGAAATCCGTTTACAGTTGCCGGAATTGATGCCGAGTTTTGGTTGCCGTATATTGTCATCGTATCCATTGGTAGTTTATCGCTGCTTAGTTCTAACTTTTTTGCTATATTTTGCAAAATATACTTGTTTGCTTGGTGTAGTACAAAATAGTCTATCGTCTCTTTTGAGATATTTGCAAAGTTAAACAGCTCTTCAAACATGTTTGGAACAACTTTCAAGGTAAAATTAAATATTTCACCTCCATTCATATACATATCAACTCCTCTTCTTGTTCCATCTTCAAAATCTTCTGCTTTAAGCGAATTTTCATTAAACGGATTTCTACAACCACCCTCTGGTATAATCAAGTTCTTATATCCACTGCCATCACTATGCAGTACAAAATCACCCCCTCCAGAGCCTTTCTCTATCAATATAGCACTCCCTGCATCTCCCATGAGAGGTGTTAAGTTTTTATCTTTATAATAACTAAAACTACTTGCCACATCACCGACACAAAGCAAAACCGAATTTAGACCTGAATTTATAAGTGAATAGGCATTTAACAGACCATTTATAAATCCGCTGCATCCTAGATTTATATCATAAGCAATAATATCTTTACTTAAACCCAATCTATCTTGCATCACAATCGCAGTTGATGGAGCTTTATAATCCGGTGTTTGTGTAACAAACAGCAGTGCATCAACTCTCTCTTTGTCAAATTTTTCAAAAATCTTCTCTGCACTTTGAATACACAAATCACTTGTGCAGACTTTAGTGCTTACCACATATCTACTATTAAAGCCCATTCGCTTTTTTAATCTCTTTATCATTTTTTCATCATAACCAAAGTTGTGAGCCTCATCTTCGATTGTAATCTTTTTATCTCCAACAGTCGTTGCAACTGCTTTTATGCAGATATTTTCAAAATGTAATTTAGCCATTTACTCTACCTTGCACATAAGTTAATAGTGTCTTAAAAGTTTTAAAAGGTGTATCTATCGTATCCATTGTTTTATCATCAGCAATCTGAATATATCTTGAATATTTCTGTTGCAGCCTATCTTCAATCTCCAAAACCAGATCAAGAACAGCCATACTGTCTAAGAGCTCAAAAACAGGTGTTTCATCTTCAACCTTCTCTAACTCTTTTACTTCAAGCTCTTCATTAATCTCTTTTATAGCATCAATTAGTAAATCTCTCACTCTACTCCTTCACATACTCTTTTTTACTATCAGTTTGACTAACAAGTCTAAATCCCAATCTCTCATAAAGCTCTTGAACCTGCGAATTTTTAGGACTTTTAATATAGAGTGCTTTTAGCGGTAAACCGACACTCTCTAAAACAATCTGCATAACTCTATCTTCTATCTTTCTACCCAAAACCCTACAGCTCATCAAAAATGTATCTATAGTTTTATCTTTGAGTATTATAACAGAGACTAGTCCCATATCTCCAAATTTATCTTCAACTTGAAAAGAGAAAACTCTATCTCTGTCCATCATCTCTTGCACTTCACTCTCGCTGTATCTTTTTGTGGTTAGGTTAAACTGATTTGTTTTATTTATAAGTTGGGTAATCCTCTTTAAGTGCTTTTTATTGTTTAAAGAGTAATTAACCTCTATTTTCAAACTTTCGATAAACTCATCTATATTGCTGACACTCTTAAAAACCTCTGCTCTATCTTGTTGTGATTTATATTGGTTTAGTTTATCTCTATCTTCTTGTGTAATGTTTATGGCTTTTAATCTAATATCATCTAAAACATATAAGATATTGCCTTTGTCTATTAAAATTCCATCTACTCCGATAGTGCTTTTCACCTCTTCTATCTCAAATGGATTATCATCTATAAAGAGTAAACTTTCCAATCCGACATTAATCTCTCCTGCAATCTCTCTTATATTTTGACTTTTAGGCGACCAATTAATCTTCTTAATCAGAAAATCATCCCACTTTAAGGGCATTTTTTTATTATCAAAAACCTCTTTTACATCATTAAAATTATTTTTGCTTACCAAGGTAAGAACTACGCCTGTATCTGAAATCTCTTTTAAGAGTTGTTGAAATTTTTTATACACTATTCCGGGATAATTTTCATCACACTTTATACCATCAACGCCATCTTCACCGACAATTCCTCCCCACAAAGTATTGTCAGCATCTAAAACCAACACTTTTTTCCTTGTGGTAAAAAACAACTCTGTTTTTGTCTTAATTTCAGAGGCTATGATTTGAAATCCATCTTTTGTGAATGGTGTTTGGAAAAGGAATCCGTTTTTTTCATTAAACAATCTGTCAGTTCCAAATTTTTGGATAAGCTTATAGATATTTACTATATTTAGATCACTTATCTCCAAAAAAGTATCTAAAAAGAGATTTTTCTGCATAACTTGAT
>WFND01000128.1 GCA_015484575.1 Helicobacteraceae bacterium | reverse complement strand
TGTCTTAAATGGAGCTCACACCGGGAATTGAACCCGGGACCTCTTCCTTACCAAGGAAGTGCTCTACCTCTGAGCCATGTGAGCATAAAGATCACAAACATTAAAAATCATAAACCAAAGCAATAAATGTATAGTTTTTTAGTACATAGTATAGTGTTGAAAGAATTAGTTATTAGATGAAAATAAGTAGAAGTATAAAATTATTGTACTTCAGCTCCCAGAAGGATAATACATTTTCTCAATGGAGCGGGTGAAGGGACTCGAACCCTCGACCCTCAGCTTGGAAGGCTGACGCTCTAGCCAACTGAGCTACGCCCGCATCTCGCATTGATGGTGGTGAGACCAGGAGTCGAACCTGGGAACCCATAGGGAGCAGATTTACAGTCTGCCGTCGTTGGCCACTTGACTATCTCACCACAATTTAAATTAAAATATATCTGGTCTAACACTGTTTCTAATATAACGTTTCAAAAATGGTGCCGCAACGAGGACTTGAACCCCGGGCCTGCTGATTACAAATCAGCTGCTCTAGCCAACTGAGCTATTGCGGCAATCAAAATTGAGTCAGAATTATAGACAGTTTTTAAACTAATGTCAAGTCTTTTGATAAATTTATCTAAAATACTATCTTTTCTCTCTACAAAATCTGTTACAATTGCATAAAGGGTACCTCTAAAAGGATTCAAATGCTAACTATACTATTTTCTCCATCTGAAACAAAACATTCGGAATCTAATTCTTCAAAATTAGATACTCTGTTATTTGGAATCAAAGGGCGTTTTAAGATTCTTGATGAGTACAATAAACTTATAATGTCAAAAGATACAAAAGCTTTACACAAATTATTTGGTTTAAAAGATAATAGGGAGTTTGACAGATATACAAATGATATATACAATGCTCTTACATGTAAAGCCATATACAGATACAGCGGTGTAGCTTATAAATATCTCGATATTAAAACTTTAGATGAAACAGCAGTTAATTATATAGAGAGAAATTGCATTATATTTTCAAATCTATATGGACCTATACTTGCCGGAGATAACATTACCGATTATAAGCTTAAACAAGGAGAGAGTGTCGCAGATATTAAACCTGATGTTTTTTATAAAGACAACTTTGGCTCTAAGCTTGATACATATCTTGAAAACAGTGATATTCTTGATTTACGTGCCGGTTATTACGATAAATTTTATAAACCAAAAAAAGAGTTTACTACTTTAAAATTTATAAAAGATGGAAAAGTCGTTAGTCACTGGGCAAAAGCATATAGAGGAATAGTATTAAGAGAGTTGGCAAAAAACAGCATCAACTCGCTAGAAGAGTTTAAAAAGTTAGAACTGCCTAACTTACATGTAAAAGAGATAAAAAAAACAAAATTAAAGAGAGAAATTGTTTTTGATATAATATAATCTCACTTATGAATACAACCGAAGATATACTAACTATTTTAAAAAAATCACCTGCTGTCATGCTCTACTTTAGTGCACCCGCATGTAATGTCTGCCATGCTTTAAAACCAAAACTAATTGAGAGCATAAATAAAAATTTTGATATATTTAAAATTGTCTCTATAGATATTTCTCAAACACCGGATATTGCAGCACATTTTGGAGTTTTTGCAATTCCTACCGTTTTGATATATCTTGATAATCAGGAGTTTTTAAGAAAAAGTCGTCATATGAGTGTTAACGAAGTTATTTCTCAAATAAAAAGACCTTATAGCATTATGTTCTCCTAAAAATGTATATATCACACTTTTTTCACACTATTATTTCTTAAAATAAAAATGTAATTTAAAAACATGGTTGTTAATACATAGTCAAGCTCGAGTGATTGTTGTGTTAACGCGAACCAAAGTTAAGAGTATGCTTTTACGCTACTCTTAACATAGTAGTTAAATTTACCTCTTTCTGTTTTCACGTTCTTTGCGAACTGAAACAATCCAAAGCCAATTAACAAGATAGTAAAAAAAGATAGCAGAAGTTATAGAATAAAAAAGTGCCCCTGTATATAAGGGTATAAAAATATCGTCAAGATGTTCACTGAACCACTCAAGAGTAATCTCAACATCTTTAATATCATCACGCATTAAGATAAAATTACCGGTTAGATACTCTATATAGTAGATAATAGGCATAGTTACAGGATTTGTAACCCACACAATTGCCATGCCTATAAGTGCATTAAATTTAAAAAATGGGAGAAATGCCAAAACGGCAACCATCTGCATAGGCATAGGAATAAAAGCAATAAAAAAACCAACTAACATTGCACGAGTGACCATTTTTCTATTTATGTGCATAAAATCGATAGAGATATTATACTTTTTTATATATTCATCAAATTTATTACTTTTTTTGCTCTTTTTAAATACATTTCGTATCATAATTTGTCATTTCCTAGTATTAAAACTTGAAAGAGATTATATCTAAGCAAAATTAAGTATTGATTTATCTATGAAGTTTTATAAGGGTAAAAATGGTACGCCCATCAGGATTCGAACCTGAGACCGCTGGTACCGCAAACCAGTACTCTATCCAGCTGAGCTATGAGCGCACACCATCTCAATTAAGAGGATGAAATTATATCTTTTTAAACTTATAAATTTATAAAAAAGCTATTTAAGTTTATTTATCTTCAGAACAAATTCTACTTCTGCTTTTGACAAACGCAACTCTTTTGATATAGCGTCTAACCCTATGCCTTGTTTGTATAGTGATACAATACGCTCATCATCCAGACCTGTTACGGAAGATGGTAGAGATAGATTTTTTATATTTCCTTCAAGTGGAAGTATCCGTTTGTTTAACTGCTCTTTTGTTAAAATCAATTCATCTGCCAACTTGGATATTTGCTCTTTTAGCGGAGTAGTATATTCACTTATTCCAACCTCTAACTCATAATTCAAATCTGCTGAATTCATAGTATCTGTACTGTTTTCTTGTATTATTGACAAACGTTGATTAAACTCTTTTTCTAAATTAAAGAGCTGATTATTTATCTTCTCTATCGCTGTTGCTATAACCCTAATCTGTTTTGTCTGTTGTGCATCACGACTTACAATATAATATATAAGTAGCAGAACAATACCGCCTATTGCCAATATAAAGTACTCATTTATACTCATGATTTCTCTCTCATTTCGCGTATCATAACACGTTCTCTTGCTACAACATACGAACTCCACTCTTTTATATCTCTATCATGCATCTTAAATATTTTTGCCAAATTTTTATCTTCTGCTTTAAAAAAGATTCCCACATCTCGTTTAGGATGAACAGGCATCTCTATACGTCCGTAATAAAGCTTACCTTTTTCTAGCACCTCATCTTTAAGTTTAAAATTCTCAAAACCTATACTCTCTATCATCTGAATATTTTTTAGTTGCAGACGTTTTGGTTTTTCATTTTTTACTATCTGCTCTAAATTATCAATTTTTCGATGCAGCTCAACCATCAATTTCAGTAAAACAGGATCACTCTCTGCCGTTTCACCTCTCGCTTTTGCCATTTTAAGCCATTGACCGATTGGATCATCATCTGACTCACTAAGTTGATGATACTCTCTCTCATAAGACTCTTTTTCATCCTCTTTGACAATATCAAAAGAGATGGAAATCGGGGCTTTTATCAGACGTGTACTCATACAAAACTCCTATCTATGATGATTAAGATTAAAAATATTATTCCTAAATATCCATTTACCGTAAAAAAAGCACGATCTATCTTTGTAAAATCTTTGTGAACTATCCTATGTTCATACGCTAACATTAAAGCAGAAAATATTACAGCAGAGTATGCAAAAACTCCCAAATCATCACTATATACAAAAAGTGTCCAAAACAGCACTGCCATAATATGAAACAACATGGCTATAAGAAGTGTTACTTTAGCACCATAGCGTGATGGTATGGAAAACAGCCCTCTCTCTTTATCAAACTCTATATCTTGCAGAGAGTATAAAAGATCAAAACCTGCTACCCAAAATGTAACACCGATTCCTAAAAAGATAGACCACATAGGAATATCGGCTTCAACAGCAACAACACCGGCTATAGGTGCTAAACCCAAAGAGAGTCCCAAAACAAGATGAGCCAATTCACTAAAACGTTTAAAATATGAGTAACTTCCAAGCACAAAAAGTATAGGAAAACTCATCCAAAATGCTAAAGAGTTTACAAAAAAGGCTACTATAACAAACCCAACTGCATTGATAGCAGTAAATATAAAAATGCTACTTTTACTCAATCTTCCATCAACACTTGGTCTATTTTTTGTACGAGGATTTTGAGCATCTATATCTATATCGGCATACCTGTTTAAGCCCATGGCAAAATTTCTAGCCGTAATGGCAGCTAAAAGTCCTAAGAAAAAAAGCTTCCAACCAAACCATCCTTTGGCAGAGACAACCATAGCGATAAATATAAACGGCAGAGAGAAGATGGAGTGTTGAAACATTATAAGTTCATTAAATGATTTTAATTTAGATATAAAATTATTCACACAAAGCCTTAAAATTTGATGGTGTTATTGTAACGTATATAGTATAATCACTTTATGAAACAACTTGCAATAATCGGACCGACAGCTTCTGGAAAAAGTGATATAGCCTTAAAACTGGCAGATAAGCATAATGCCAACATACTCTCCATAGATTCACTTAGTGTATATAAAGAGATAGATATAGCCTCTGCCAAACCCTCAAAAGAGGAGCTGTTACATGTAAAGCATTTTGGTATCAATGAGATATACCCAGATAAAAACTTTGATGTTAATAGCTTTATACACTTATATCTTACATGTAAACAGCAGACACAAAATGAAAATAAGAACCTAATTATAGTTGGAGGGAGCAGTTTTTATCTAAAATCATTACTGCAGGGTCTCTCTGATATACCTAAAATATCAACTCAAGCAAGAGAAAAAGCAGAAAAACTATTAAATAATCTATCAGATGCCTATAATTTTTTATATACTCTTGATGAAAAATATATGAAAAATATAGCACCAAATGACAGATATAGAGTTCAAAAAATGCTGGAGTTATATTTTCAAACAGATACTATACCCTCGGAATGGTTTTACAAAAACAGACCTAAGTCTGTTATCGACTCTATAGATATATACAACATAGACATACAGCGAGATATTTTACGAAAACGGATAAAGCTTAGAACCCATAAAATGATAAAGATGGGACTTATAGATGAAGTTTCATATCTTGAAAACAGTTACACACGAAAGCCAAACAGTATGAAAGCTATAGGAATTGCAGAGGTTTTAGAATATTTTGATGGGCTTACATGTAAAGATAGTATGATAGAAAACATCATAACACATACGGCACAATTGGCAAAAAGACAGCAGACATTTAATACCAACCAATTTGATAATATCTTACATGTAAAGCCTGAAAAGCTTTATGATATTGCCTCTTTATCACTACTAAAGTAGCTTCAAAGCATCTTTGGCAAGTTTTGCCCAAGATGAGTTGTTATCGGCTGAAATACTCTCTTTGTACGCCTCCCTTGCATCGCTAATTTTATTCATTTTTTGAAATAGAGTACCTATTATATATTTTTGACGAGCTCTTTTGCGTTTATCAATCTTTCGTTTATCTAAAGAGATAAGCACACTTAACGCCTCTTTATCTTTTGAGTTTTCCAAGAGAGCTTGAGAGAGAGTAAACTCTACATAAGGTGATTGAGTGTAACTCTTTGCCTGATTTTGTAGTTTTATCACTTTTTTTGCATAATTCATAAGCATGACATTATCTTTTAGTTTTTGTGCCAAATTTAACATCTTCGTGTATCTATCTACATCATCATAACTTAATTTGGTTATTGATTCTATTTTTATTATTGAGCTAATCATATTGTCTGTATCACCCAAACGTTCCGCTGCATCAAACAGAAGTCTATATGTTTGAAGATTTTTACTATCATTCTCACGCAGTGATATAAGCTCTTTAGCGGCATCTATAACCTCAGTATAATTTCCCAATGCAAAATCAATCTTTATATAACGAGCCAACCACTCTATACGCTGTTTATAATTTTTTGATTTGATATATGCACTAGCAATTATTTTTGCCTTATCAAAACTACCAGATTCAACATAGCAGGTATATAAGTCTGCATCCCATTTTTGAGATAGATTTATGTCATAATTTTTGGATAGATCAACAACTTTTACACATCTACTCTCTTTGAGTGATTTTTTCATCATTGCAAGTGCAGCTTTTTCAATCAAGCTGTCACCGTCAAAAAGAGTTGGATCTAAAGTTTTTAAATCATCTTCTAAATCCAATACTTTTTGATAATCTTTTAACTCAAGAAGAAGTTTTGCTTTTTCATACAGTGCACGACTTGCTATAGTATCTTCTCTGTATTTATCTATTAAAATATCATAATGCTCTAATCTTTGGGAAGCATTTTCATCCGTAACATCAAAAAAGAGTGCATCTTTTCTACGTTTAACCTCTTCAAGATACTCTCCAAATTTATACCTTTGAATATACTCATTTAATACATCAAGAGCCTCTTCTTTATACTCTGTCTCACTTAGCCACTCACCTCTGTTTTTAAGTAAAACCTCATAATTATCATCACTCTTATCCATCAGCTTCAACAAAGCACCTGCTATATCCGCAGCTGTTTTATATCTGCTGTATGAAGCAAGTTTCATTGCTAATTCAATAGAGTCACTCTCTCTTGTATAGAAATACTCACTATCAGATTTTAAAATCATCTCTATATATTTGGAAGCTTTTTTGCCACTGCCTCTTTCAAGTTCTAACAGAGCAATCTGATATGCGGCTAGTGCTGCTATATTTTTCTCTGATGTGTGTTTCAATGCACGTTTAAGATATACGAGTGCTTTTTTACTATCTCCGGCACTTTGTAGTTGATTTGCTTTATATATCAGACCTAAATCATAATATTTACTATCTTTATGCTCATCAAAAAGACGTTCAAAAAAGTAATCTGCATCTGTGTAGAGGGATATTTTCGAGTATGCATCTGCTATATCTGCTAATACTTCAGCCATATTAACATCTGATGAGTATTCACGTATAAATTTTTTCGCCACCTGTATTAGAGATTCAGAATCCTGCTTTTCATGGAGTGCACGAATCTTATAGAGCATTAATTCACTTTTAAATATCGTATCTGGAAACTCTTGCAGTACACTATCTATACTTTCAAGGACATCATCGTAGAGTCTCTCTTTAAAATATTTTTTTATTTTCAGGTATTGTGAAACATCTTTTACTCTTGCTATATGAATAGGATTTCCTACAATATCAAGACCTCCTACATATGGATACTCTGAGTGAGTAAACTCTACCGGGAAATTTATTGCAGTTTCACTATTTTCCGACTCACTTAAAAAAGGTGGTTTATCTTCATAGCCGATAATATTCCAGTGAGATGCGTAATCATCTTCTACCTGATATATCTCACTCTCTTTTAAAAGATTAAAATGTATAGCTTTTAAGAGCATCTTTTTACGAGGTTTTATAATTATAAAAAATGTTTTATCTTTAACTTTCGAGTTTATGGTAAAAAAGTTATTTTCTATTTTTGAGAGAGTATGAACAGGTCGTTTATCAAAAGCACATATAACTGAAGTAGTAACATCCAAGTCACTTTTTTCACTTTGACATAAAAAACGCTCACTGTTTTTAAGATGAATGATTGAATACTCTTGTTGATTCTCTTGTCCATTTTGAACACTAATTTCAAGAGAGAAAAGAGAACTAGAGAGCAGAAGAAGTAGCACTAACTGATAATACAAAAATGCTTCTCCTTCTTACATGTAAGATTTAATATCCGCTATTATACACCATAGCAGTGATGAATTCCATTAATGGATTTACTAAAACAACACTGAAAATAGTAGCAAATGCCGTAAAACCGATAATACTTTTTAGCGATAATGACGCATTCATCATATAAAAGCCCGATTCTGTCTCTTGTGCCGGTTCTTTCATAAACATATAGACTATAAGTTTTAAATAGTAGTACCCGGCTATAGCAGAGTTTAGTGCCATAATAAGTGCTAAAACAGTATATCCTGCAGATACGGCTGAGCCTATCAAGTACAATTTACCCCAGAAAATCCCAAAAGGAGGTACACCTGCTAAAGAAAGCATAAATAGTGCCATCATAACAGCTGCAACAGGCATAGTTTTTATCATACCTGAAAATTTTTCATAAGGGTGGTCTGAACTCTGTCCCGGAAGAAGTGTTTTTTGACGATTTACCCACAACATAGAGAATGCACCAAGATTAGTAAAAACGAAAAGTATCCAGTACATAAAGAGTGCGGAGTTAGCTTGAGTTGTTCCTATCATAATAGCTGCCATCGCAAAACCTGCATGAGAGATAGAACTATAAGCCAACATACGCTTAACATCTTTTTGTACCAATGCCCAGATATTTGCTGCCGTCATAGTCAATATCACTGCACCGTAAAGAATAACCTCAAGCCAGACGACACCACTGTGAATTAAAAATTCAAACATACGCATAGCAACAATAAATGCTGCTATCTTTGGAACAATTGACATATAACCTGCAAGTGCCGCACTAGAGCCTTCATAAACATCTGGCGTCCAAGAGTGAAACGGAACAAGAGAGAGTTTAAAGCCAATTGATGCCAATAAAAATATAACTGCAACCAAAACATAGCCTATATTACTATATCCATCTGCTGCCAATACAGACGCTATCTGATTTATCTCTACAGAGCCTGTCAAAGCGTAAAATATCATCGAACCAAATGAGAAGAAACCTGCCGCTAAAGCACCCATAGTAAAATATTTCACCGCAGCTTCAAATGATTTAGCACGATTGTGCATAGCGATAAGAGCATATAGAGCTAAGGAAGCTGTCTCTAGTCCTACAAATATCAAGATAAGATTGTCTGTAGCCACCATAAATTGGAAACCTGCAATCATAAAAAGAAATAGTGCATAATACTCTGGGTAATTATACTCATGAAAACGCTTAGAGGTCAAAGAGAGTGGTATAAACAATATAGAAGCACCGACTATTATTAACTGTGAAAGAATAGCTAAGCCATCAACCAACATAACATCAAAAAAGCCCAACATAGTTCCATTTGTACCAAAGAAATCCACAAAATTTATAAGTGAACCTAAATCTAAAAGTAAGAATAAAACAGAGATCATCACATAAAGTGACTTATGTTGATTTGATTTGAGTAAATCAATAATTAAAATTGACAAAGCACCGACTATTACAGTAAGCATTGGTGCTAAAGTAACTAGATTTAGAGAATCCATTGAAATATTAACTGCTTCTAACATTAGTGCGTTCCTCCATTTTGTGTGCTAATTTTCGCAACCATTGGATTTGGTATGCGATCTTTAGCATCTTGTGTAACCGCTTTTTCATGCATTAAAGAGACAATGGCTTCTACACTGTTATTGATAGGTCCTAGAACAGGTTTTGGATATACACCCAACCAGACAGTGATAATAACCAAAGGTATCAATGCAACTAATTCACGTCTGTTAACATCCGGAAGATTTTTATTCTCCTCTTTTGTAACTTCTCCAAAAAATGCTTTTTTATACGCTGTAAGCATATATATAGCACCAACGATAATAGCCGTTCCTGCAAGTAAAGTTAGTATGTGTGACTGTTTATAAAATCCAAGAAGGCTTAAAAACTCTCCAACAAAATTAATAGTCAAAGGAAGACCGACAGAGGCCATCATTATGATACCAAATATAGTAGCATAACGTGGCATTACCTGTGCCAAACCACCAAATTCACTCATCAACTTAGTATGTCTTCTGTCATAAATCACACCGACTAAGAAAAAGAGTGCTCCAGAGACGACACCGTGAGCTATCATTAAAAAGACAGAACCGGATATTCCCTCTACGTTTAATGCAAATGTACCAAGTATGATAACACCCATATGTGAAACAGAACTATAAGCTACAACTTGTTTTATATCCTCTTGTGCGTATGCAACCATTGCCGTATATATAATCATAATAATAGCGATAACTGCTATAGGAATCATAAAAAATACCGAAGCATCCGGAAACATAGGCAATGAAAAACGTACAAAAGCGTATGTTCCCATTTTAAGTAAAATAGCAGCTAGTATGACTGAACCGATAGTAGGTGCTTGTCCATGGGCGTATGGTAACCAAGTATGAAATGGAAACATAGGCACTTTAATAGCAAATCCCATAAAAAATGCGGCAAATAACCAAAGCTGCATATTTTCAGGAAGAACCAAACGATACCACTCTAAGATAGAAAAGCTCCATGTACCTGTTGCCTGATTATAATAATATGCCATAAACAGCATACCGACAAGCATAATCAGTGAACCGGTAAAAGTATATAAAAAGAATTTAATAGATGCGTAAATTCTTTTTGGTCCACCCCAAGCACCAATAAGGTACAACATAGGAACAAGTGACAACTCCCAAAATACATAAAATACAATCGCATCCAATGCAGAGAAAACACCGACCATTGTCATCTCTAAAAATAGAAGAGTTACAATCATGTTTTTTATATTTTTTGTCTCACCTAAGGATGCGATACCAATCATCGTAAAAAATGTTGCTAATATAATAATAAAAAGCGAAATCGCATCTATACCTAAAAGATAACTAATACCAAATGATGGAATAAGCGGTACTGATTCCATAAACTGCATTCCGACTACATTAGGATCATACATATACCATAAAACTAATGAGAGAATAAACTCAACCGCAGCAACACTCACACCATATGAGCGAATACTGCCTTTATCTACAACAAATCCTAGCATTGCAGCCAATGCTGGGAAGAATATTAATATTGTTAATATATTATCAAACACCATTCTCTCCTTAACCGACTAACACTGAGTAGCCAACAGTAAAAGCTACAGCTAGTACCAATAACAAGGCTGTACCTGCTACCATCCAACGTAACATTGTTGATAGATTACCATCTTGCATAACATGAGTTTTTTCACCCGTTTCATAAAAGATATTTGCAATCATATCAACTGTAGCATCAACAACTTTCAGATCTACATGTTTCCATGCAACTGATGATAGTTCACGATACGGTTTCGTAAGATACTCTTCATAAAAATATGGGATATAATACTGATTTATAAGCAGTTTATATAAAAAACCGGATTCAACTTTTTTATCTATTTTCGCATTTTCATATTTCATATATGCAAATGCTATCGAGAAACCTACCGCTAACTGTGTGCCAATATTCATAATCCAAAATGTAGTTTCTGAATGAAGATGATACTCAGTTGCAGGAAGCAGAGTTGTCACCATCTCTATATAAGAACCTTTAAATAAGAAACCTGCAACAACAGCAAGTATCGCCAATGGACTCATCGCTATTAATACAAATTTATATGCTTCATGCGGGTGAAAACCGTACTCTTTATGACGTTCTTTACCATGAAAGATAAGTGAAACAAGACGAAATGAGTAAAATGCCGTCATAAATGCAGTTACTAACAAAATGGTATATAAAACATAATGATGCTCAACAAACGCTGCCTCTAAGATTAAATCTTTTGAGAAGAAACCGGCTAATGGCCAGATACCGGCTAGTGCAACGGAAGCTAAAGTCATCATAATCCATGTCCACTTCATAGATTTCTTTAAGCCACCCATTTTAAATGGATCTAGTTCATCGTCCATAGCGTGCATAACATTACCTGCACCCAAGAATAAGAGTGCTTTAAAGAAAGCGTGAGCCATCAAGTGAAACAGTGCGACCCAGTAAGCTCCTAGTCCTGCTGCTACAAACATATATCCAAGTTGTGATAAAGTAGAGTATGCAATAATACGTTTCATATCACGATTTACCAACGCCATTGATGCTGCAAACATTGCTACAAATGCACCAAGACTTGCTATAAAGTATCCAACGTCCGGTATTAAATCATAAAGAGGATTAGCTCTTACAACCAGATACACACCCGCTGTTACCATTGTAGCAGCATGTATCAATGCAGATACAGGTGTCGGACCTTCCATAGCATCCGCCAACCATGTATGGAGTGGAAATTGTGCCGATTTTCCCATAGCTCCGATAAACAAGAAGATACCTATCATCAGAAGAGTAGAACTGTCTAAAGTTGCAAAAGCAGGGAAAGCTATATGATACTGTAGTGAACCTGTATTCCAATAGACAAGAAAAATACCTATAAGCATTGCCAAGTCCGCAATACGGTTCATGATAAAAGCTTCATTGGCTGCCCATGTAGCAGACTCTTTGTGATACCAAAATCCAATAAGCAACCATGAACACAGACCAACACCTTCCCAACCTATAAATAGACCAAGAAAGTTATCACTCATAACAAGAACCATCATAGAAAATACAAATGCGGACAGATATGAGAAGAAACGATTAAATGACTTATCATGATCCATATATCCGATAGAGTAAACATGAACAACCGTTGAAACCAAACTTACAACCATCATCATCACAACAGATACCTGATCTACTATAAATCCAAAAGGTATATATAAATTACCCGTTGCTATCCATGTCATCATCTCAACATGTACAGGTTCGCCGTCTCCTAAGATATGGAGTAAAAGCATGAAACTGCTTACAAATGATGTAAATATCAGTGCTGATGTGATTAATCCCGTAAAAAGCGTCTTTTTACTTGCACCAAACAGTCCTGCTATAAGCGAACCTACCAATGGCGAAAAAAGAGCTAAGTATAAATAAAATTCCATTCGCTTATCCTTTCATCGATGTCATTGAAGTTAAGTCAATTCCACCACTTCGTTTAAACCAAAGGATAAGAAGACCTAATCCTACTGCTACTTCAGATGCAGCAATAGCTATAACAAAGAATGCAAACATTTGACCCGTTAAATCACCATAATAACGTGAGATTGCGGCAAAACCTATGTTTACCGCATTTAACAAAATCTCTGTTGCAAAAAATAGCATCAAAAGATTTGTACGTCTCATTACACCAACTAATCCTATAGCAAAAAGAATAGTTGAGAGTACAAGATAGTGTGAAAGTGTTATTTCCATTATGACACCGCCTTTTCATTTGATTTTTCAGCAAATTCAATCTCTTCATCTTCCATAAGAGTCAAAGAGTGATCCATTTTTTTACCGGCTAAAACAATTCCTGCAACCATTGCCACAAGTAACATAACGGCAGCAACTTCAAATGGCACTAAATACTTAGTAAACAGCACTATACCCACAGCTTGAGAGTTACCAACTCCCTCGGCTACAGGATAATTTGCCGTTATATTTTCTGAAACGATAGGAACTGCAAAAATTATAACAATTAATAGTGCCACCATTCCACCAAGTAAAAACACTATTTGAGGAGATCTTGTATGCTCTTTAACATCTCTTGTAGTATCAAAGAACATCATAGCAAACGCATATAGTGCCATCACCGCACCTGTATAAACGATTATCTGCACCGCACCAAGAAAATCTGCACCCAAAATAAAATAAAATGCAGAGATGAAAATCATACCTGCAGCAAGTGACGTTAGTGCATATAACGCCTGTTTTGTAAATACGGTAATACTAAACATCACTACCGTTAAAAATGCAAATAGATAAAAGGCTACTGCTTCAAACATCATTGCTCCTTAATATGCAAGCGGCGTTATATTAACGCGCTCATCTTCATGAGGTGTAACAGCACCAAAGCCATCAAACTCTTTCTGTTTACCAGCTATCGCTGAATCAATCGGTGTTAACATATCATTGAAATCTGTAAAATGTGCTCTCTGATCTGACGCATTTTCATATCTAGCTCCATGTACAATTGCCAGTTCAGGGCAGACTTCAGCACAGTAACCACAAAAGATACAGCGACCAAGATTGATAGTATAATCAGTAACTAACTTACGACTGTTCTCGTCTAGTTTGGTCTCCATACGAATACAGTTAGAGATACAGATTTTTTCACACAGTCCGCAACCAATACAGCGTTCTGTTCCAGACTCAAAAAGACGTTGCATCTTATGAACCGCACGATAACGAGGACCTACAGGAAGTTTCTCTTTTGGATACTGCACAGTGTGAATATCAAACTTTACCATCTCACGAAAAACCACCCAAAGACCAACAAACAGCTCTCCTTTAAACGTACGAGACAACAGACGTTTAAATTTTCCCATATTTGTCGTAGGATAATCAGCAATATCTACATGAAAGTAGTTTTGCTCCGCGACATTTCTATCTTGAAATTGTTCTAAACTCATCATCACCCCTTAAAACATCATCACGATGCCAGTAATTACGATATTAATTACAGCAATCGGCATAAGAACTTTCCAACATAACCACATTAATTGATCAGGTCGTATATCTGGCCAAGCAGCTCTAGTCCATAAGAAAAAGAAAAATATAAACGATACTTTGGCAAGTAGTGCCAAAGCACCCAAACCACTTCCATCACCATATCCACCTAAAAATATAATCGCTATAACAAACGAGATAAAGAACATATTTGCGTACTCACCTATAAAGAACAGTCCCCAACGCATACCGGAATATTCTGTACCAAATCCATCAATAATCTCATGATCATTTGCTACCAAGTGAAAAGGAGTACGACCTGTTTCAGCAAAACCTGCAATAACAAAAAGAACAAAAGCAACCGGTTGTGACCAGACAATCCAATCTCCAAATCCACCTGCTTGATAAGTGTTAAAATCAATCAGAGACAGAGAACCAACCATCATAAGCGGAGCTAAAAGTGCCAATCCTGTTATCACCTCATAAGAGATAAATATAGAAGCAGCACGAGCTGTAGAGATAAGAGACCACTTGTTTGCTGATGCCAAACCACCAAGAAGCGGACCATAAAGTCCTGCACCCATAACACCTAAGATATATAAAATACCTATATTTATATCTGCTACAATAGGATGAACTTCATACCCAAACATTGTAAAAGACGGCATAAATGGAATTGCCGCTGCTGCCATAAATGCAGTGGCAGCAGTAATAACAGGTGCTATCTTAAATATAGGTGCTACAACATTTTGCGGAACAATATCCTCTTTCGTAAAGAGCTTAATACCGTCTGCAGCAATCTGTAACAAACCATAAGGACCAACGTGCATTGGACCAAGGCGTCTTTGCATAAATGCCAAGACTTTACGTTCAAAGTAGGTACCAAAACCTGCTAGTGCCGAGAATACTAATAAAATAACGACGATTTTAACAATCGTCTCTATAAGAAACGCCATATCCATCTATTACACCTTTTTATATGAAGCCAAACTAAAACGGTAACCGTCAAAGAGTGCTTCAGAGTTGAGATTTGAATCGAATGTTGGAAGATACGCAATCTCTCCATCAATCTTATTATCATGAATAACCGAGACCGTAACTTCACCATTGGCTGTTTTTACGTTGACTCTATCTCCGTCTGAGAGTCCATGTTTACTCATAAACTCTTCACCTGCGTAAAGTCCACCTTTACTTTTTAACTGATGAGAAGCGTTAGTAAATTCACTAAATTGTAAAACCGGATTAGCAAGATATAGTATATCATTTTCCAGCGATTTATCATCTAATTTTTCTACCGCTTCACCAGAACTTCGTCTAACTGCAATACGTTTTAACTCATACCCGCGAAGCTCTTCACCGCTATTTGTGTAGTGATTTGGTAAATCATCAAAATCTTTTGCTAAAAAACCTTTGATATTTCCAAGCTCTTTTGTATAATCGATAGTATATTTTGCATCTAAACCTAGTCTATTTGCTATATCATTAAGTACATACCCACCATACCCTATGGCAGCATTTGTAGGATTTACACGTCTATTTATACTCGTTAAAGTACCTTCTTGCTGATTTAATGCCGGCATATCTAAGTCACCGTCTCCTAATGCAGATAGAGTAAAGTCCGCTTTAACGTTATAACCGATAGTATAATCTCCAGCCTCTTCATCTAAATCACAAATCAGACTTACACCCAAAGTATTTGTCAAAACAGGAATCATAACAAGTTCAAACTCTGTATATCTCTCTATCAGAGCAACTAAACGAGCTAAGTTTTTAGAATTTGGATGAGTATATAGATCTGGACCTACTATTAGCGAGAATTTCTCTTTTTTCTTTAGAAATTTCTCCAGTTTTGCATCAAAATCTTCCGGTGCATTTAAAATTTTCAGCAGCTCGTTCTCTTCTACCTCCACCTCTTTAGAGACTTTTTTAGGCACCATCTTTCTCTTCTCTTGCTCTACTTCCTCTTCTTCGCCACTCTCTTCATTTATAACTTTAACCATCACTTTTTCTATAACTTCTTCTTTTATAGTCTCTTCGATAGTTACTGTTTTTTTTGTATGAAAAGAGTCAAGATATGATACAAGATTTTTTGGTAATTTTTCACGATTACCAAATAGGTCAAGCATCAGATACAGAGCTGCCTCTTCTTGAAGCGGTGCATGATTTATGCTCATAATATTTTTACCAAGACCATCGATTACCGGATCTTTTATCGGGTGAAAATAGAGTCCTGCACCTTTATTCATAGTCATAGAGTTATTAAATGCAAAACGTGCATTTGGATTGTCGGTTTTTAGTGCAGTTCCTACCGATACTACAAAATCGGATTTGTGAACTGTTTTAAGATCACCGCCATAAACCTGTTGAGCACTTATCTTTGAGTACTCATCTAAAAAGTTTCTAAATACTCTAGCCTCTTCGTTGATAAGCTTATATCCACGCTCTTGCTTTAATCTCTGCAGGATATACGCCTCTTCATTTGTGATACTTGAGGTAAAAGATATAGTATCTGCTTTTTCAAAAGCCTCAACAGCTGCATTAAAAGCATCTTCATCTTTTGTAACATCTGCATTTTGATAATCATATCCATAGCGACCTGCACCACATAGTGATACATAGTTCCACTCATTTTTAACACGATATATCTTCTCATCACTATTTTCTATGCTAATGTGCTTAACATCATAGCTTAACTGACAACCTGCACTACAGTGTCCACAAGTTGCTGGTATCTGCTTATGTTCCCAAGCATTTGATGTGTATTGAAAATCTGATGTCACCAATGCACCGACAGGACAGACGGCGGTACACTCACCGCAATCCGTACAATCAAGCATTTCGCTTCCATCAGCAGTACCGATAAGTGACTTATTTAGTTTATTCCACATAGCATAAGCATCTTTTGGCATTTCACCTTTATACTCGGCATTAAGTGGTTCGCCACCACGAGGAACTGTTTTTATTGCAGCGTCACCTATCATATCTTTACAGACGGTAGTACAACGCTCACAGACAATACACAAAGCAGGATCGTAATGAATAAGTCCCCAATCTACAGCTTTTCTATCCGTGTCCGGTATTGCGTAATGTTGTGAATCTACACCTATTTCAAGTGTATAATTTTGCAATTCACACTCTCCTGATTGATCGCATACTCCACACTCCAATGGATGATTTACGTCGTAAACCTCCATTATCGCACGTCTCTCTTTTTCGATATTTTCAGTTGAAGTTGTAATACTCATACCATCTTTGGCTTTAGCATTACAAGAATATACCTGCTTACCATCTGCCTCTACAAGACAGATTCTACATGCCAAAGTAGGACTACAACGTGTAAGATAACAGATAGCCGGAATAAAAATATCATTGGCACGAGCAGCATTAAGTATAAACTCACCCTCTCGTGTCTGTATTTCACGTCCGTCAATGGTGATATTAATTGTATTTTCCATTAGACCCTCTCTATTTTAACTTGAGTGTAACGATATGCAGCATCAGAGTGTTGCAAATCAAAATCGGGATTGAGTGCTACAGTCCCTTTTAACTTACTGCTAAGTTTAAATTTACGTGTAATCTTTCTGCCGTTTAAGTTAAAAGTGACACTCTCTCCACTCTTGATTTTAGCAGCATCACTAAACTGTTTTGAACCTATTAACAGGGCTTTATCAACAATCTGTTGTGCTTTATCCGTAAAAAGATTAAATTGAGAAATCGGATTGCAGTTATAAATCACGCTACCGTTATACTCTTTTATATCTGCTATCTCTTTAGGTTTTGCATTTGCTTTCAATTTACGATTTTTCAGCTTGTATCCACGAATCTGTTTACCGTCATTTTGATAATAGTTAGGTAAATCATCAAAACCGATAGCACTATATCCCTTTGAATTTGGAAGCTTACATGTAAAGTCAATAAGATATTTACATGTAACACCAAGTTCATTGGCTATATCACTAAGTTCATACCCGTTGTAGCTCAAAGCTGCGTTTAAAGGTACTAACTCTTTATCTATATTTGTCAATGTACCCTCTTGTTGATTCATAGCCGGCATATCAATATCGCCATCACCCAAAGCAGAAAGAACAAAATCAGCCTCTGCATTATAACCGACACTAGGGGCTTGTGATTTTTCATCAAGTTCACAGATTAGACTTACACCTAACGTATTTGTATTGCTAGGAACTATCAAAACACTAAAGTCACTATACAGCTCCAACAAACCAGCCATCTTTGCGATATTTTGTGCTTGGGGGTGAGAGTACAAATCAGCCCCTAAGATTAATACTGAAGATTTTTTACGTCTGCCGTATCTAAGAAGTTTTTCAATCTCTTCTTCACCGACACTGCTCTCTCCACAGATATAACCATCATCAAGAGAGTCAAAAAAGTCAGTAAAATCTTTTCTATACTTATCATCAATAAAGTTTTCACATAATAGTGCTATCAAGCCCTCTTCCGAGCCTACCTCATATTTTATGTGTTGAGAGACAATATTTCTAATGCCCTCATCTTCAACAGGGTGCATTACACTGACATAAGCTTTATTATTATTTACAGCTTGAGAAAGTGCAAAACGAATCATAGGATTATCATTTGATACTCTACAGCCTAGAGTAATCGCATAATCACTATCTTTTATACTCTGCAAATCTGCTTCATACAGTCTATTTCCACTTACTGATGTGTAAGCTTTCATAAAATCTTGATACGCTTTTGCTTCAGGATTTATCAGCTTATATCCATATTTTTGCTTTAATTTTTGTAGGATATATGCCTCTTCATTGCTTATCATAGAGTTAAAGTGAATACTTTTTGCAGATTTAAAAGCATCAATGCTTTTTGCAAATGCTTTCTCATCTTTACATGTAACACGATTTTCATAATCAAATCCAAAGCGTCCTGCTCCACATAATGAATCGTGGTCAGACTCATTTGTTACACGATATATCTCTTTTTCATTAGAGTTTGATGCGATAGCAATCTCTTTTACTTCATACTCCAAAGCACATGCACTGCTACAGTGTGCACAGGCCGAAGGTATCTTTTTAAGCTCCCAAGCATTTGCACTGTACTGAAAAGCTGAACTAGCCATTGCACCGACAGGGCATACAGAGATACACTCTCCACACTGGATACATTCTGAAAAATGGTTGTCTATCTCAGATTTGTATCCTCCCGGTTTTATATAAAGTGCTTCAGAACCTACTACTTGATTACATACGGCAGTACACTTTTCACACATAATACATAGATAAGGGTCATAACTAAGCACTCCCCATTTTTTATGTTTACGTTTCTGTTCTTTTGTAGAAAAATCTTGTTCTGCCACACCAAGCTCTAAAGTTTTGTTTTGTAAATCACACTCTCCACTCTTATCACATACACCACACTGCAGAGGATGATTTACATTATAAAGCTTCATAATATTTTGTCGTTCATGGTGGAGTTTATCAGAGTTGGTTGTAATAACAGCACCTTTTGTAGGCGGTGTATTACAGCTTAAGATAAAGCCCTCAACACCTTTGACTTCTACTACACACATACGACATGAAGCGTTTGGAGTTGCTTTGGCAAGATAGCACATAGTTGGAATATATATATTTTCTCTACGTGCTACTTCCAATATACTTTCACCTTTTTTAGCTTCAACTTTTTGGCCATCAATAGTAAATTTTATACTCATCCTGACCTCCTAGTGTGCTACCATAGCGATATAGTAACATCGCATACAGCGCTCAGCTTCATGAAGAGCTTCATCTTGTGTAAATCCAAGATTAACCTCTCTGTTGTTGTCTCTACGTTCATCGACACTCAGTTTTTCACTCTCAGAACGCTCAACTCCCGGCATCCAACCTGTTATCTTCTCTTTTTTATCATAAACACGCATTTTACGAAGATGATCTTCCATAATCTCATCATCACTTAAACTTATCTCACCTGTTTGCATATATCTAAGCATAACAGATGATGCACGTTTAGCTTGACCTACTGCATTTACAATGGTCATGGGACCATATTCACAATCACCGGCAGCAAAGATACCCTTGCGAGATGTCATATAATCTGTTCCGTTTGTCTTTATTGTTCCCCAAGATGTCATCTCTATATCCCACTCTTTGGGAAGCAGGTCTAAATCTGCACTCTGAGAAACGGCAGGAATTAGATAATCAACATCCCTGCTAAAATCTGCACCTTCAATTTTAAGAAGTTGAGCTCTTCCTCCATTTGGGTCTGGAACTAACTCAAACATATTAAAATCTAATGATTTAAGAACATTATTTTCATCATTCATTCTCTCAACGGCAGAGTGAAATATAAATTCTACACCCTCTTCAACAGCTTCGTGATACTCTTCATATGTTGTGTTGCGAATGATGGTTTTTTCATCACGGCGGTAAATCATAACAACTTTTTTAGCATTTGCACGAATAGCACAGCGAACAACATCCATAGATGTAAATCCGCCACCGACACAAACAACAGTTTTGCCTGTTAAATCAACCGGTTCACCTATGCCGTACTTCTCCCAAAGATTAATCTGGTCTAGCATCTCAATGGCACTCCAGTATCCTTCTATCTCGGGACGTTCATTTTCACATCTTACTTTTTTGGAGATACGTGTTCCTACTGCAACCATTACTGCATCATAATCTTTTTCAAATTGACGCATCATATCTGCTGAAACTCTGCTACCTGTAATAAAGTTCACACCTAAATCTTTAACTGCTTCAATATCTTGATTATACTTATCAATAGGCATACGATATTCAGGAACACCTACAGCAACTTCACCGCCTAGTACAGGCAACTCTTCATACACATCACACTCAACACCTTCAAGTGCCAGATAGTATGCAGTAGTTAAACCGGCAGGTCCTGCACCGATAATAGCAACTTTTTTACCTATAGGCTTTTTCTGCTTTGCAGGATGAAAAAATCCAAAACCGTGATCTGTCTCATAGTCTGCACCCATACGTTTGAGTTCCATAATAGATATTGCATCATCAAGATTTGTACGACGACACTCGTCTTCACACGGGTGGGGACAGACACGTCCACACGTATGTGCAAGTGGCATCGTCTGTCTTGTTGCTTCTACGGAATTGTCTAACTTTAGGTCTCTAACGCCCTCAATATAACCGGGAATATCGACATGTGCCGGACAAGCATCCGTACATGGTGCGGTTATCTTTGCAATATAATTAACCTCTTCATTATAATGTTTAGAAGCTTTTTGTTCATTTATACATGTAAGAAAATCATCTTCAAAATGAGTCATCAAATCAAGCAGAGGTGTGGGAACTGTTTTACCAATCTCACACTTAGATGTCATCTGCATTGTTTTTGATATCTCTTTAAGATGATCCATATCAGCCACACTACCCTCACCACGAGCAATCTTATCTAGTAAATCATACAAGATTCTGCCACCCCAGCGTCCCGGAGCACAACGACCACAAGCTTCTGAATATACCTGATATTGAGCGGCGTATTCAGTAGCAAGACGTACCACATCCACATCTGGATTAAAGAGTGCTACGCCATCCCAGCCTATAAAAGCCTTTGAACTGGCGTGTTCGTTATACTGCTCAGGCAGGTTATATGCTGATTCTTCCCATGTATCTTCTGGTTTATCAATATTGTTAATTGACTCTCCACGCCATGTAGAAAAATAGACTTTACTCACACAATGTCCTTATTTCTTAACAACTATAGTCCAATCAGCCTCATTAAATTTTAATGAGTTGATCATCGTATAGCCGTTGTTTTTCATCAGATCAGCACTACGCTGAATCGCTGAAAAGTCACCTATTTCAAACAGAAAAATTACTATTTCTGCTATCTCAGCCTCTTTATCCATTATCTCTAGCATTCGATCATCAAAATTCTCATGCAAATGGCGTAAATCATAACGTCTCATACAGTCTCCTTAACGATCTATTTCGCCGAATACGATATTGGTAGTACCAATAATCGAAACAACGTCTGGAATATAATGTCCGGGCAATAGGTCTGTTAAAACTCCTGTGTGCCAGAACGATGGTGCTCTAAGTTTTAAGCGATACGGATACGGTCCACCTTGAGAGTTAATAAAATAGCCCAATTCACCCTTTGGAGACTCTGTAGGAACATATACCTCTCCAACAGGAGGACGCATACCTTGTGTAACAAGAACAAAGTGTTGCATCAAAGAGTAATTTTGCGTCATGATGTTAAGCTTAGGAGCAGAGATATATTGAGGTGCATGTGCCATTAACTCAGTCTGATTATTTTTTTCTGTTTGAGTGTACATATCTATACATTGATAAAGAATTTTTGCCGACTCTCTCATCTCTGCCATATATATCTTATAACGTGCATAGTTATCACCTTTATCTGAGACAGGAACATTGAACTCAACCTCATCATAAAGCTCATAAGGCTCTTCTTTACGAATATCCCACTCTACACCGGATGCACGAAGCATAGGACCGGAACATCCCCAAGAGAGTGCCATATCTGTAGGAATTGTACCGACATTTTCCATACGCATCTGCCAGATACGGTTAGTATCTAAAAGATCTTCATAATCTTTCATATTTTCTGGTAATTTATTTAAAAATACTTTCAAATCATACAGAAAATCATCTTGAATATCTAAAGGAACACCACCGATACGGATTGCTGCATGAGTCAAACGAGCACCACAATAATCTTCTATAATATCCATAAGATATTCACGCTCACGAAAAGCGTACAAAAAGACTGTCATTGCTCCAATATCCAATGCTGTCGTAGCCAACCAAAACAGATGCGACATAAGACGATTAATCTCAAGCAACATCATTCTGATAACTTTTGCACGACGTGGAACTTCCAGCCCTATAAGCTTCTCAACCGCCAATGCAAAACCATAGTTATTTGCACTAGAAGCGATATAATCCATACGGTCAGTTGTAGGCATAAATTCGTTATATATCATATTTTCAGCCATCTTCTCCATACCACGATGAAGATAACCGATATCTGGATGAGCTTTTACAATCTGCTCTTGTTGCAGATGTAACATTAAGCGTAATTGACCGTGTGCCGATGGGTGTTGAGGACCAAAGTTTAGCACCAACTCATTATCATCACGATCAAAAGTTATATTTTCAAAAAATGGACGTAATCTATTTGTGTGTTGCATGCGTCCTCCTATCTTTTTCTATCGCTAATGATTTGCGATTTATCTTCATCGAAACCTTCTATCAAGAAGACACCGTCATCCTCTTGATAAGCCAGTGGTTTCTTCTCTTCGTCTGGATTAAACTCTACACCTTTAGCGACCTCATGACCTAAACGTGCAAAACGTTCGGTATCATAGCGGTCAACTCTAGCACTGTCACGAATTTCAGGCCCTATTATATCACGAGCCTCTTTTCCAAAAATCTTATCTACCTCATACCAAGAGGCAAACTCATCACCTTGAAGAGGATACGTTTTTAAAAGTGGATGACCTTCCCAATCATCAGGCATCAATATACGCTTCATAAACGGATGGTTATTTACCTTAACACCAAACATGTCATACATTTCACGCTCTGACCAGTCTGCCGAACGAAAAAGTTTACTAACGCTCTCGATAGATTCATCTTGCTTAATAAAACATTTGATACGAAGACGTTTACGCTTACTCATGCTTAACATCTGATAAAAGACCTCAAATCCGCCACGTTGGCTTATCCAATCTATCGCACTAAGTTCTGAAAGTTGAGTGTAAGCACACTCATCTCTTAGAAGTTGCAATGTTTTTACAATATCTTCAGGCTTGATATAGACAACCATCTGCTCTACTTGAATATATGAGTCTAGGACTTTTATTTTAGCTTTTTTTATAGCTTCCAAATCTTCACTAAAAACCTTATCATCAGATACTTTAGACTTTGCCACTTGCGGTGCAATCCAGTAACGATCCGTATAGTACGATTTTTTCTGTACATTATCTTTAGGTGTATAGGCTCTCATTACATCAACCTTTTTGGTTTTTGTGTCTTAATCGCTTTTTGAGAACGAATCTTTTTCTGAAGTAACATAACTGCATACTGTAAAGACTCAGGACGCGGTGCACATCCGGGTAGATATAGATCTACCGGTATAACACGGTCAACACCCTGAACCGTCGCGTAAGTATTAAACATACCTCCGGTATTAGCACATGAACCCATTGAGATTACCCATTTTGGTTCAGTCATCTGATCGTAAAGACGTTTAATAAACTCTGCATGTTTTTTGGTAAGTGTTCCGGCTACAATCATAATATCTGCCTGACGCGGAGAAGCACGAAAAATAGTACCAAAACGGTCAAAGTCATAACGAGAAGCACCAGATGCCATCATCTCAATACCACAACATGCCAGACCGTAAGTTAACGCCCACAAAGAGTTGGAACGCCCCCAATTAACAAGCTTGTCGATAGAAGTTAAGGCGACAGGTAAGCCACCATCTTGCATATAATTTACTTGATGTTGTGCCATTCAAGTGCTCCTTTTTTCCATGCGTAAACAAAACCAATTGCTAAAAGTAAAATAAATAGCATCATTTCAACTAATCCAAACCAACCCAAAAGCTTAAAATCAATAGCCCATGGGAACATAAAGACAATCTCTACATCAAACAGTAAAAATAGTAACGCAAACAGATAAAATTGTGGCGAAATTCTATTTGGCTGTTTTGTAACCTCCGGTCCACATTCATAGACCGTCATTTTTAATTTTTCCGTATTTTTTGCCGCCATAGCACGACTAGCCAGTCTTGCTATAAGTGTAGTGGCATAAAATGCTCCAAACGTAAGTAGAAATAGAACAAAAACCCCAAAATAAGGGTTAGCAACGTTCATATGCTCCATATATCCAACCTTCCTATAGTTGTTCACATCCATAATTTATACATAAGTACACAGTATGGATGTCTCGTTTTTATCAAAAAACAGTTACCAAACTATAACAAAAAGAGGTTTAAATGTACTTGGAGGAATAAAAAATTATTATCATACTGTCACTTATTGATACAATATTAAATTAGTAGTTATGTAAGTGTGTTTTTTTTACACATCTTACATGTAAGAGTAAGAGCTATTTTGAGAGAAAGCCCATAGATTTTTCACTATCAAAGCTACCTTCTTTCTCTTTTTTTATTTCAGAGATAAAATCTTCTAGTGTAAATATAGGTATATCAGCAACAGCTACATTGTAAGCTGTATTTTTAATAATCAGATTAATCTGTCCTCCTGTAAGTTGGTATTCACTCAAAACATCTATACTAAAATCTTTATCATAATCTGCATTTTTTGGAATCATAAGCTGCCACAGTTTTTTTCTTTGGACTCTGTTTGGTTTTTTAAATTCGATTTTATAATTAAAGCGTCTTGAAAAAGCCATGTCTATATTCTCTAAAAGGTTTGTAGTAGCTATAAGCACACCTTCAAAAGACTCTATCTGCTCTAAAAAGATATTTTGCATCTGATTATGCATCTGATCTGCACCTGAAGTTACACCACTAGAGCGTGAGCCTAAAAACTGGTCAGCTTCATCCAAGAACAAGATAGGCTCTGTCTTTGTTTTTTGTGTTAAATCTCTGTAAGTATCAAATATTTTACGTACATTTTTTTCGCTTTCACCAACATACATAGATAATATCTTTGAACAGTCAAAACTAAGAACTTGTCTTTTTAATGATTTAGCCAAAGAGTATGCTGTCATAGTTTTTCCCGTCCCCGGATGTCCGTAAAAAATTATTCTAGCATCAATACCACGTTTTTTATCTTTTATTCCCCACTCGTACAGTCTGTTTACAACTTCTTTATCCAACTGCTTCATAAGAGTCTCTAACGTCTCTCGTGTTTTTGGATTTAACACAACATCATCAAGAGTCGTAGATGGTTCAATCAGCTCAAAAATATCTTGCTCTTTTATAAGCATATCTAGTTTTAAACGGCGAACTTTTTTCTTTTTTTGAGGATGAATGATTTTTTGTAAAATATCATCTAATATATAAAAAGCACGGGAAATTCCACCAAAAGGATTCAGCATCTCCTCATAATCTATAATTGCTTCATTAAGAAGTTGCGCTCCATCTTCTAAGAGTGAGCGATTCTTTATTCTCTCATACTCATCTAAACTGATTAAATCTATAAGTGCATTCATCTCACGCAAAGAAGCATCTCCTGCGGAGTACTCCTCTTTTAAGAGTGCCAAAAATATAATCTGCTCTTTTTGTGAAAGTTTTTTCTGTTTAAAAAAACGGTCAAGAACTATATCTTGCGAAGTCTGCTCTATACGCTCTGCGATGCGTTGTTCTAATATCTCTAACTTATGTTGCACTCTGTCTATACCTAAAGATTGTTCATGCACATTGTGACGTATTGTACTCATTTTTTGATATAGCTCTATACGAAAAAATTGATCTTGCAGATACTCTAAATGATCAGCATAAGGCTTTATTTCAGGCAGAGTCATCTCTAAAGTTCCATCTTCAAGAAGTTTTAAAAACGAGTGTGTAAGAGTAATCGAGCTGTTTAGAAGTTCCAAAAGAGTGATGTCACTTATTTTAGGCGGTGTAAATGACTGCTGTGTTACCCAACCCAACTCCAATAGAACTTTTACAACATAAAGATGATTTACATAAGCATAATTTTCACTACCGTAAATATCTTGAAGAAGCTCAACAACCAAAACATCATCTTGACCTTGTATATATTTTTGAGCAAGTCTTTGAAGAATCACCGCCTCTTCTTTAGTACATTTCAGATGTACAAAAATATCTGAGTCTTGTACATTTTTCTCTTCAATAAAATTTATGAGTTGTTTCACTCTTCTCCTTGAGAAAGATATTCTTCTTTTAACATTCGTTTTAGTATCTTACCTGTTGCTGTTTTTGGCAACTCATCTACGATATTTACAACTTTAGGTAGTTTAAAATTAGCCAAGTGCTGTTTCAGTGCTGTTTTAATAGACGCTGGTGTTACTGAATCGGTATCCATATCCGTATCTAGTTCAACATAAGCTATAGGTACTTCACCGCTGTTTGGATCTTTTACGCCTATAACTGCCGCACCTTTGATATACTCTATCTTCATCAACTCCTCTTCTATCTGACGAGGATAGATATTTATCCCTTTTGAGATGATAAGGTCTTTCATTCTATCTACTATGTAAATATAGTCATCTTCATCCATTTTACCCAAGTCACCGGTTCTTAACCAGCCGTTGATAATTGTATCTGCTGTCGCTTCTGGATTATTTAGATAACCCATCATTACACAATCACCGTGTACAATTATCTCACCAATCTGACCACGAGGCACTTCTATCATCTCATCATCAACAATTTTTACTTCATAACTCGGTAGTGCTTTTCCTACCGAAAGTGTCTTTTGTTGATTTAAAGGATTTATACATACTGCAGGTGAACACTCACTCAGACCGTAACCCTCTAACATTTTTGCTTTTGAGAATACTTTTGAATATTTATTGAAAGTATCTTCGCTTAGTGCTGATGCTCCAGATATAAAAGCTCTAAGAGAGTTGAAGTATAAGAAGTACCAAGGTAACTTAGCACGAATTAGAGCATTATAAATATCTGGTACACCTAAAAAGATAGTTACACGTTTTAGCAGTGTCTGTTTAATGATATTGCTAAAAGGCATAATCGAGCGTATAATGATAAATGATGCCTTTGCATAAAAAGGCAACATTACCATAATAGAAAAAGTGAAAGCGTGAAACATCGGAAGATAGACTATAAAACGATCTTTAGAGGTTATTGAAAATGTTTGTGATGCCGATTCGAGGTTAGAAAATATATTTCTATAACTTATCATAGCACCTTTTGGGTTGCCTGTTGTTCCAGATGTGTAAAATATCACCGCTAAATCATCTAATTTTTTTGGATGAAACTTCTCTTGTTTATGAGGTTTTATATCGGCTATCTCATCAAAGAGAAGATGATGAGTATCTAAAATCGGAGCTTCATCAATCCAAACAGTACGTTTAATCTGTGTATGTTTTTGTAGATTTTTTACCTGCTTTGCCATCTTAATAGAAGTAAGCAGAAGTTTTGCTTCGCAGTCATTTAAGATATATATATACTCACTCTCTTTTAACATAGAGTTTACAGGAACAACAACCGCACCTATCTTAGTCACTGCAAAAACTGCTATAGCGAACTCTTCACTATTTGCTGTTATCAACGCTACTCTATCATCAGGGTGAACTCCAGAAATCTCTAAAAATCTGGCAAATGAATCCACTTTTTTTAAAAATTGTGCATTTGTGACCTTATTGTCATCAATAAAAATTACCGTATTATTTGGATGAGACGCAGCATTAGAGCTAATCATCTCATAAAAATTTTGATAAGGATAATTTAAAGCCATCAGAAAGTGTACTCAACACCAAGTGTAACAAGATAAGCTTTGGCATTTGTAAACTTACCGTCTATTGTCTCATTTTTAATGCTACGGTCTTGTTTTGAATCCAACAGTGCCGACACTCCTACATTCCATGAGCTGTCTATCTGATAACGGCCGCCTAAAGATAGAAGTATCGCATCTGCATCAGGCAACTCAAAATTTAATGTTTTTTCTGGAATTGGGCTTTCATCGTAAGCTACACCGACCATCGCCGTCCATTTATCATATGCCTGAGTAAGACCTAATCTATAAGTGCTTGTATCTTCCCAATCTTTTGCTATAGGATCATCAAACTTTGGTTTTAAAGAGCCGATAGATTTGGCATAATCAAAATCCAGCTCTTTGTAAGCTGACCAAAAAGTTCTCTCATATACAAACTCTACAGTTGTTTTACTCTCAAATGTATATGCTAATGCCAGATTTAAAGCAGCAGGTAGAGGTACGCTTACGCTAGAGTCGCCATCATATACTTTAGCACCGCTATAGTCTGCATTATCCGGAAAATATAGTTTTGCAGTTCCTGTCTCTGTCAGATCTATATTTGAGCGATACGTAGCAGCTAAACTTAACTCTTTTAACGGTTTATAAGTCAGCGCAAGGTTATATCCAAAATCCCAAGAGTCTCCATCCATGTCTCTTGAAGCTGTTGATTGACTCTTTACGATACCACTGCTGTGAACTGCACGAATACCTGCACCTATGGCAAACTTGTCATTTATCTTGTATGCTACTGTTGGATTTAGCTCTACAACCTCTAAAGTAAACTCTTTTGCGTAAGATTTTGCCGGTTGGTCATCCCATCTTTTTGATAATCCACCGGGTACGACAAGAGAAAAACCGAAAGTAGCTTCTCCAAAACTAGGTGACACATAATGAAAAGATGGAACTACAAACGACTCGCTTTGTGAACTTATCGTATCAGCTCCATCTGCTTTATAATCAATACTGCCTAAACCTATATAGGTCATATCGACTTCTAAGGCGTGAGTATCTTCAAAAGCCATATTTGCAGGGTTATAATAAGTGGCATCCGCACCATGTGCATTTGCAACATAAGCAGCTGAAAGTGCCATGGAGTTTAGTGAGGTTTCTGGGATCTTATATGCACCAGCCATTAATAGTGAAGATGTAAGTACCGATAGTAACGCCATTTTTTTCATAATTCATTCTCCTGTAGTGAATAAAGCAGTGCAATCTCTTGATCCCAGATGCTGTCATCTATTGTTTCTAAAATTAAAGGAATATCATTAAGACGTTCATCATTCATGATAAAACGAAATGCATCAAGTCCTATTTTTCCTTTACCGATACTTTCATGTCTATCAACATGAGAACCCAAATCAGGCTTGGAATCATTAAGGTGCATCCCCTTTAGATATTCAAATCCCACTATGTTACCAAATTGTGCCATAGAAATATCATAAGCCTCACGCGTTCTTATGTCATATCCTGCTGTAAACATATGACATGTATCGATACAGACACCGACTCTTGACTTGTCCTCAACCCTCTCAATGATGTGTGCTAGGTGTTCAAACTTCCATCCAAGGTTACTACCCTGCCCCGCTGTATTTTCTAAAACAAGAGTGACACCTTTTGTAACATCTAAGGCTCTATTCATATTTTCAGCTATGATATTTAGACACTCATGCTCACTTATTTTTTTCAAAAATGAGCCGGGATGAAAATTTAGACGATCCAGTCCAAGCAGCTCACAGCGATTTATCTCATCAACAAAAGCGTCATAGGACTTTTGACGTTTATCAATTTCAGGATGACCTAAATTTATAAGATAGGAGTCATGAGGTAAGACATGCTTAGGTAAAATTGCACTTTTTTCTAAATTTTCTTTAAAAAGATCAATGGTAGCCGTATCTAAATCTTTAGCTTTCCATTGACGCTGATTTTTAGTAAAAAGTGCAAAGGCTTTCGCACCTATTTTCATAGCATTTAAAGGGGCATTAAAAACCCCTCCTGCCGCTGAAGTGTGTGCTCCGATAAATTTATTCATGATTTTTTCTTTTTTTTTGAGAAATTATAC
>WFND01000127.1 GCA_015484575.1 Helicobacteraceae bacterium | reverse complement strand
TAAATTCTGATGATATTAAGCTTGATGAGTTTTATGTTTTTGGGGAGTTAGGACTAGATGGTAGTATCAAAGAGAACTCTCTACTTTTTGCTCTTGTCCTTTCATTGGCAAATCAGGGTCTAATCTCTCAAGCCATCGTTCCGTATGACAGTTTGGATAAATTGTCAAATATCGCAAATGTGAAATTTTTAGGTGTCAAATCATTTGCACATACTATGGAGCTGTTAAAAGAAGGTTCGCAACTCTTTAGCACCAAAGCAAAAGAGATAGAGTATCCTAGTTTACATGTAAAGGGTAAAAACTACTACTATTTACAAGATTATCCAGACGATTTCATAGAGGTCAGAGGGCAAGAAGTGGCAAAACGTGCCGCTTTAATAGCTGCTGCTGGTATGCACAATCTACTACTTGAAGGCTCTCCGGGAAGCGGAAAATCTATGATAGCAAAGAGGCTTAGATATATCTTGCCTCCTGTATCAGAGCTTGAGTTGTTAGATATTGCAAAATTGGAGAGTTTTGATGGAAAAGAGCCGACATTTAGCCCACTTAGAGCTTTTAGATCTCCTCACCACAGCTCAACTCAGGCTAGTATATTTGGCGGTGGTTCTCAAAATGCAAAGATAGGAGAGGTCGGTTTGGCTCACAAAGGGATACTCTTTTTTGATGAACTACCGCACTTTTCAAAAACAGTATTGGAAGCTCTTAGAGAACCTCTTGAAGATAGACGTATCTGCATATCACGAGTAAATTCAAAAATTACATACGATACGGATTTTCTATTTATCGGTGCGATGAACCCCTGTCCATGTGGAAATTTACTTCATCCGCAACTAGAGTGCAGATGTAGTGATACAGAGATAAAAAGATATAAAAATCGGCTTTCAGATCCATTTTTAGACCGCATAGATTTATATGTTCAGATGTTACATGTAAGCTTAAAAGATAGCTCTAGCGTAGATTCAAAAAGCTTACATGTAAAGGTGCTACAAGCATACAAAATGCAAAAAAGCAGAGGTCAAAACAGACTAAACGGCTCACTTGAAGATAGAGATATAGATAAGTTTTGTGTTTTGGATGATGAGACACAGGCTCTATTGCAACAGGCTCTAAGACGTTATTCACTCTCTTTTCGCTCTATAAAAAAGATTCAAAAGATAGCAAGAACTATCGCAGATATACAAAACAGTGAAGATATAAAAAAATCACATCTGCTAGAAGCTCTCAGTTACAGGAGGCGTTAAATTCCTTTTTACATGTAAAGAGTTATAATGCTACCACTTTAATATCTGGAAACTATATGAAACTATTTGGTTCACACTCAGAGCGTATATTAACAGGACTTGGACTTATACTCGGAGTCTCTTTGATTGGGTATATCGACAACTTTTATCTTACATGGCTCTTTTTAGGCGGCAGTTATCTATTGGCTTTTTATGAGGCAAATAATCTTTTTGGCATTAAAAACAACTCTCTGTATTTTTATGCGGCATCTATCTGGATAGTGGCACTTTTTTATCCTTATGGAGATGATCTGTTTGTTATAGCCGGTGTTATTTTTGCCTCATTTGCAGCATATAAAAATGAGAAATCTTGGAGTGGATTTTTACCTTTTGTATATCCAACGGCTGGAATGTTGTTTACTCTTAGTATGTATAAAGAGTACGGTATGCTCTCTCTGTTGTGGCTGCTTGTTGCAGTTGCGGCAACCGATACGGGAGCATATTTTGTCGGTAAGAGCATCGGCAAGACTCCGTTTTGTCCAACAAGTCCAAAAAAGACTATGGAGGGATTAGTAGGAGGTGTTATACTAGCTACCGTAGGAGCATCTTTTGTCGGAGTGATGATTGTAGATATTGAAAAAGCGGTCATAATCTCTTTTGTAGTCTCTATCGCTTCTATATTTGGTGATCTGTTTGAGAGTTCTTTAAAACGTCAAGCAGGTGTCAAAGACAGTGGAACTATACTACCCGGTCATGGCGGAGTGCTAGATAGAATAGACGGCTATCTTTTTGCTAGTATCATTATGCTTGTCGCTCTTAGGGGTCTTGTTTGATTCTTTTAGGCTCAACCGGCTCTATCGGGGTAAATACGCTAGAGATTGCTTCACGTTTCAACTTAAATATCGAGGTGCTTTCATGTGGCAGAAATATCTCACTTTTAAATGAGCAGATTGAAAAGTTTTCACCGCAAATTGTTGTAGTTCAAGATAGAGAAGATATTTTACATGTAAATCATAAAAATGTACTCTCTGGACAAGATGGCATAATTCAAGCGATAAATGAGGCAAAAAGCGACTTGGTAGTAAATGCTATAGTCGGTTTTGCCGGACTTCGTGCTACTCTTGAAGCTATTACATGTAAGAAAAAGATAGCTCTGGCAAATAAAGAGTCTCTGGTTGTAGGCGGTAGTTTTATAGATACTTCAAACATAGTTCCTATAGACAGTGAACATTTTGGACTCTGGTACCTGCTTCAAAATGCAAAAAAACCTAAACGTATGATTATAACTGCTAGTGGCGGTGCTTTTAGAGATACGCCTTTAGAAAAATTGGAAACAGCCACATTGGCAGATACTCTAAAACATCCAAACTGGTCAATGGGACGCAAGATAACAATAGACAGTGCAACGATGGTAAATAAGCTTTTTGAACTGCTTGAAGCACGTTGGCTCTTTGGTGAGGGAAGTTATGATGCTATCATTGAGACAAAATCTCTTATACATGCGCTTATAGATTTTGAAGATGGCTCAACCACCGCACACTTTGCACATGCAGATATGAAACTGCCAATAGCTTACGCTGTAAACAATAATATGAATAGGAGTATCTTAGAGCCTGTAGATCTGTTGAAAGTAGGCTCATTGGAGTTTAAAGAGATTAGTAATGAACGGTATGGGATATGGCAGATAAAGGATGATGTTTTAAAAAATCCACAACGTGGGGTTGTTATAAATGCGGCAAATGAAGTTGCTATTGAGCAGTTTATAGAGGGTAAGATTGGATTTTTAGATATTACTAGGCGTATATTAAGTGCGTATGAATATTTTCATACAGAGGCTAAAAGTATTGATGAGATATTTAGCATCGATAAAGAGGTGCGTCACTTTGTTAAGGCGATGAGATGAATAAAATCTTAATACTTTACGGTTGGCACGGCTCACCGCCTCCACATTGGCAAGACTGGTTAGCAAGAGAGCTTGTAAGCATCGGCTATATCGTTTCATTTGCTCAACTTAGCTCACCGTTAGAGCCAAAAAAAGAGATCTGGATGAAAGAGACAAAGGAGATACTAGATGAGTTAAAGCCAGACACCGTTATATGTCACTCGCTGGGAAATATCTTATGGTGGCATCTATGTAATGAAGGTTTGGCTTTACATGTAAACAGACTGCTTATGGTAGCACCACCTCGTGATTTGAGTGAAATAGAAGCAGTTAGTGACTTCTTTCCTGTGGAGTTACCTAGGAGTTTATACGCTAAAGAGTCGCTCATGGTAACATCAGATGATGATCCGTATTTGAACAAATCGGAAGGAATCCGTTTTGCTCGAGCACTCAAGACTAAGCACAAAGTGTTCCAAAACATGGGGCATATAAACACACAGAGCGGATATGGAGCTTGGCCTTGGGTTTTAGAGTGGGTAACTTGTAGATGATTTTAAGTATTGAGAGCAGTTGTGATGACAGTGCCGTTGCTATAACACAGATAGCTACAAAAAAACTTCTATTTCATAAAAAAATATCTCAAGAACTAGCACATAGTATTTACGGTGGTGTTGTACCGGAACTAGCTTCAAGACTACACGCTGAGGCACTGCCTAAGATATTGGAGTCTGCAAAAGAGTATATCTTACATGTAAAAGCTATCGCAGTAACAAATGAACCCGGGCTTAGCGTAACTCTTGTTGAGGGTGTAACTATGGCAAAGGCTCTATCTGTAGCTTTGAGTGTACCTCTGATAGGTGTCAATCATTTAAAGGGTCATATCTATTCGCTCTTTATTGAAAAAGAGGCTCTTTTTCCCATGACTGTTTTGCTTGTATCTGGTGGACATACGCAAGTGATTGAAGCCAAAAGCTTACAGCAGATGCACACGGTAGCTTCTACTATGGATGACAGCTTTGGAGAGAGTTTTGATAAAGTTGCCAAGATGATGAATCTAGGCTATCCCGGTGGTCCTGCTATAGAAAAATTGGCAAAAAACGGGGATAGATTAAGATATAAATTCACCCTTCCTCTTTTACAAAATAAGAAGATAGCATTTAGCTACTCTGGTCTTAAAAATGCGGTACGACTTGCCGTTGAAGCCGGTAGTGAAGATGATTATGCAGATATTGCCGCTTCGTTTGAACATATAGCGACAAAACATCTAATATATAAATTGGGAAAATATTTTCAAAACACTCCTCCCAAACGCTTCGCTATAGTTGGAGGAGCAAGTGCAAATCTATATCTACGTTCGCAGGTAAAAGAGATGTTAAAACCATACGATGCCAAACTGATACTAGCCCCCTTGGAGTTCTGTTCGGATAACGCAGCGATGATAGGCAGAGTCGCTGTTGAGATGTACGAGAAGAGGCTTTTTAGTGAGATTGACTCTTTACATGTAAATCCTCGCTCTTCGCTGTAAGGAATAAAGATAGTAATAGAAGTAAAGCGAATAGGGGTCAGTCGCCACGTTAAATCTTTTCAACAATGATACCAATAGTAACACTTTTTTACCCTAGCTATACTAGCCCATTGCTCCCTTACTGAACAAAATTCTGCTCAAACTTTCTATCATTTTTATAAAGTGAATGTGCCGTAATAATCATCTTTCTCATAACAGCAATTTGAGCTTGAGTTGTCTGTTTATTATTAGCAATCAAGCGTTCAAAAAAAGCTTTAAATGATGCTTCAAATCTAATTGCAGTCATCACTCCCATAAAAAGTGAACCTCTATATATCCTAGATCCAGACTTAGAAATTTTATATCCTGATTGAATAGAAGTACCAGATTGTTTATATATTGGGTTGAGTCCAGCTAAGGAAGTTATCTGTCTCTGATTTGCTTCTGGGTATTTTATAAATAGATGTAAAAGTGCAATACCGCCAATTTGACCTACACCTTTGATTGAAGTTATATTTTCATACCCTTTACGATACTTTTCATTATTATCTATAACACCTTGCATCTGATTTAAGATGCGCTTCTCTTTCTCTTTTGATTCTTTAATGGATTGTCTTAATGATTTGATTGCAAAGAAGTCACCCTCTTTTGAGGTTAAAGATTCAAGATGGTTTTTCTGTTGTGTGGTCTGTTTAGTTGTAAACTTATAATAGCCCATAAGCTCTTTTAAACGCTCTATATCCTCGTCATACACGGGAACTTTAACTTGTCCCTCTTTTGCAATATCGATTGCTTTTGAAAGCACTCTAGCATCTTCAATATCATTTTTTACTTCAACGCCTAATGCCTTAGCATAATTACTAAACTGTTTAGGATTTATAATAAAACATTTTATGTTCTGGTTAGAACAGTACTTTCTGAGTGCTTCTGAATAACTACCTGTTGGTTCAAATATAAAGACAATATCTTCTATCTCTTTTTTGTAAATCTTCTTCAGTTTAGAGTAAAGAGACTTGAAGCCTTTTAAACTATTTACAAATTCAAAATCCTGTTTTGTTTTAGAAATATGCACATTTATACTTGCTTTACTAACATCAATTCCGATACAATTATCCACCGTGAACCTCCTATTAATTTAAGAGAGTTCGTTAGCATAGGAGTCAACTCCTATGTGACTTTTAAGCAATAGCACTACACATAACCTTGCCTCGTGATTCAATACAATCTAGCTTTCACTTTTTCTTGCAAAAAAAGATATCAAAAACCGATTTACTCGCCACTCAAGTTTAAAGTGTAATTATCTGACTGACCCACAAGCTAGTTTAAACCGCTTTAGG
>WFND01000126.1 GCA_015484575.1 Helicobacteraceae bacterium | reverse complement strand
CCATATATTAGACTCACTAAGACAGATGCTCTGGAAAGGAAATAAAAATTATATCTGGATTACAGATTATCGTGGTAATAATATCCTTTCAGCAGATAAAAAGTTAAATAAGAAAAATGTATTTGATTATAAAGATGCTGATGGAAGAGCTATAGTTTTAGAAGAGATTCAGATGGTTAGAAAACATAAATCCGGATTTTTATATACAAATTTCAAAAAGAAAAATGACAAACTTATTATGTATGTGAAAGATTTTGGTATGTATGAGTGGTTTTTCGGTAGTGGCATACATGTAAAACAGGCACGAAAAGAGCTCAAAGCAAAACAGCTAAGTCTGATAAAATCATTTCCTACCGACAGCTTTGGTTTTATAGCCGTATTTGAAGGTAATAAGCAGATATATCTCTCTAAAACAGCAAAAGAGTATTTTGATAAAGATATAAAAAAAGAGCTTTTAAAAGATTCAAATGAGACATCAAAGTGGTATGATTTTAAAAAGCGTCACGTTATGGTCTATACTGAAAAGTTTAAGCCTTTTAATTGGAAAATAGCTTACGGTTTTGATAGATCTCGTTTTGATGCAAAACTGATAGAAAATCAAAAACGCCTAGAGATACGTATCCGTCTTGAGATGCTTCGTATAGGTTTTGGTGCTTTTGTTATTGCTCTGTTTAGTGTGATTTTTTCTCTTATGTTCTCACGTCATGTCAGAGCTGTATTTGCAAAATACAAACATCAAGTACAAGAGCAAGAGAGAACTCTTGAAAAGCGTGTGCAAGAAGGAGTTATAGCGTATCAGGAAAAAGATAAGATGCTTATACAGCAGTCTAAGATGGCAGAGATGGGTGATATGATCTCTATGATAGCACATCAATGGAGACAGCCGTTAAATCAACTCTCATATATATTTATGAATATAGAGGGTGCATATGAGTACAAAGAGCTTACTCCCAAGTATCTTGAAGATAAGCTTGATGAGGGAAATAAATTATTGGAGTTTATGTCACATACTATAGATGATTTTCGTAACTTTTTTAGACCGGATAAGAAGCAGACATCCATCAGTGTAAGTGATGTCGTGTCAAAGACTTTACCGCTTATAGAGACTACTCTTGAGGAACATGCAATAGCTTTACATGTAAGCTACCAAAGTAATACTCAGATATTGGTTTTTAGAAATGAGCTTATGCAGGTTTTATTAAATCTGATTAAAAATGCAAAAGATGTTCTTATAGAAAGAGATACCCCTGTGCCTATTATAAGTATAAAAACTTATGAAGATGAAGAGTTTGTCAGTATTGAAGTGTGTGATAACGGAGGTGGAATTGATGAGAAGATAATAGATAAGATATTTACCCCTTACTTCTCAACAAAGTCTGCCTCACAAGGAACAGGTTTGGGACTGTATATGTCACAAACCATCGTAGAAGAGCATTTAAAAGGTACTTTGAGTGTGACAAACAGAGACAGCGGAGCCTGTTTTGAGATCAGGCTTGAAAAATAATCATACGATAACCTATTCCAGAGATGTTTTCTATACAGCCATCTGGAACTTTTTTTCTCAGACCTCTGACTAGAGAGCGTATCGCATCTTGACTCATGCCTTCATAAGGCCAGATAGCACTCTCAATCTCTTCATACCTAACTACACGAGTATGGTGGTGTGCTAAAAGATCTAAAAACAGACGCTCATTTTTTGTCAGTTTTATATTTTTATCTTTACATGTAACTAGCTGAGTATATGCGTTATATTGGCAATCTTGTGAGAGAGCGATAGAAAATTTTGATTTATCTTCTATAAGTTTTATCGATTGTTCTAATGCTGCTTGAAGCTTCTCTTTTGTTATAGGCTTCACAAGATACTTAACCAACTGTAACTCAACAGCCTGCATCAGATACTCCGTATCCGTGTGTGCTGTTGCTATGATTATCTGAACATCGCTATCTTCTGCTCTTATAAAACGAGCCATATCTATACCATTTAGATGTGGCATATTTATATCTGTGATAATAATATCGGGTTTATACTCTCTCCAGACATTTATAGCCTCTTTGCCGTCTTTGGCTTCCAAGACCTCTTTGCAGATACGACGCAGATACTCTATCGCATTACGGCGTACATCATCTTCATCTTCAACGTATAGTATTGTAAAATTTTTTAGTAACTCTTTCATTTATGCTCTTTTTATGGATGAGGTATTTTAACATTAGAATTTAAAAGCCAAGCTATAAGTACGATAAAAGTGATAACACCAAAGCCGTTTAAAACAGAGTAGATATTTGCCAGATACACAAGCCAGAGCAAAATAGCACCTAGTGGGGTAGGAACACCAAGAAAATATTTTGCAACTTCACCGGCATCGGCATCTATATTAAACTGAATAAGACGTCTTAACCCGGATATGACATAATAGATTGAAACCACCCCGCCAAGAGCTAGGATAAGACCGTTTGTGTGGATGAATACCGCTTGAAATATTAAAAATACAGGCACTAAAACAAAAGATAAAAAATCTGCAAAAGAGTCAAGTTGAATACCAAACTCATTTGATAAATTATATTTTCTAGCTATCTTTCCATCTATAATATCACAAGCTCCACCAATCCAAGCCAGTATAATAGCCATAAAAAAATTATCTTGAGTGATAAAGTACGTTGCTATAAGACCGGCTGATATATTTATCATAGTAACGATATTAGCAAGATTAAAATGATTTTCACTACGCCATAAAAACTGCATAATACTCTCTTTTTTACGAATTATATCAATAGAGGACTTAATATATAAGTTTTTTCTATAAATGATAATCACTCTCATTATTAATAAAACTTTAAGTTGATACTCATTATCATTTCAGTAATTTACTAAGGATTTAAAATGTTAGAGCAGATGTATGTACTTGCTGAAAATGTATCACCGCAAGTATTACAGAGAAGAGAGTTGCAAAATAGTGAAAAAGGACTAATGCACTCAAAACAGGCGTTTCGCTATGAGGTTGTAACAGTCCTGCCTAAAGAGGCTGATAGCTTTGAGAAGAGTTTTGATTATGCAAAAGCGTTTGCTACATTTACGGCGGCATGGATAGATACCGACCTCTCAGGTAAAAAAACAACAGCTACCGCACTTGGAGGAAGGTTTGGATTTGATAGTGCATCTTTTAATAACATGAAGTTACATGTAAGTGCATATACCTCACAAAAAATCCCTCTGTTAAATCCTTCAGACGGCTCATTAAATAGAAGTTATTTTGATGAAAATGGAGACTCTTTTACATATATCGGGGAATCAAGCATAGATTATGAGACAGATAATCTATTTGCACGTTTTGGTCGTGTGAAGATAGAGACTCCATACGCACAAAGTGATGATATACGCATGGCGGCAGATACTTTCGAGGGTGTTTGGGGTAGATATATAACAGGTGATGATTTTACTCTACAGGCGTATTTTTTATCAAGATGGGCAGGGTATGACTCTGGGGATAATCAACAGCAGTTTAAACCTCTCTTTATAAACAGTGAGGGTGAAAAAAGTTTCGGTGCATTAGGCTGGTCGCTCTCTTATAACTTTAACGGTGATGATGAAGCCTCTCTCTGGTACTATCATGTTGATAAGATGAGTGATATTGTTTATGGTGAAATTGCCGGTCATTTTGATACAGACTACCATTTACATGTAGAGTATGGCGTTCAAGGCTCAACTATTCAAGAGATTGATAACTCAGGTATAGGAGGTGAGAGTGTCGGTGCTATGGCAATTATAGATTTTCACGATTTTTTTATAGGATTGGCAGGAAATTATGCCTTTGTTTCAGGTGATAACAGCATAACCAACGGCTTTGGAGGAGGACCTTATTATACCTCTTTGGATGAGAGTACGATAAGTTTCGTTTCACAACAAGCTAAAGGGGTAGATGTATTTAGCAGACGTTTGGGTATAGGCACAAAGATGGGATTTGTAGGATTGGATGAGTTGACTTTAGAAGTTGTTCATGGTCACCTAGAATCGACCGATAATAGAGAATCATATAGTGAAAATGACGTAGTATTTACATACGACAATGATAAAAATATAGAGATAAATGCCATCTTTGCGAACTATGATGTGTTGGAGACAAAAAATACTTTAGACAATAAACGTTTTAATCGCTTCATTGTCAGAGCTGATTTGAGTTTTTAATCTAATATTAATTTGATATTCATTATCATTACAAAGAAAATTATATGAAAAAAATGAGTTTTATGAAAACGATAACATCATGTCAAAGAGCAACTCCTTATAAGATTGTTAAAAACCATGCAAAAGGTTCACTTAAAGAGCGTCTGATGTCTTTGGGATTAATCAAAGGTGTTGAGTTACAGTTGCTTGAGTATGCTCCTGCAAAAAGTACCTTGGAAGTTAAGATAGGCAAGATGAGAATAGCTCTTCGTAAAGAAGAGGCAGAACTTATAGAGGTGGCTTGTGAAAAAGATTAAAATTGCTCTTGTCGGACAGCCAAATGTAGGCAAAAGTATGCTTATAAACTCCATAAGTAACTCTCGTTTACATGTAGGAAATTTTACCGGTGTAACTGTTGAAAAATCAGAAGTTAAGTTTAATTTCGAGGGTTATGAATTTACTATCATAGATCTTCCCGGAACTTATGCTTTTACAGATTATACTATAGAAGAGAGAGTTACCCACGATTTTTTATGTAAAGAGTCTTATGACTTGATACTAAATGTTGTGGATTCTACAAATTTAGAGAAAAACCTGCAATTGACAGCGGAACTTATGAGTATGAGCCGAAAAATGGTTATAGCTTTGAATATGAGCGATGAAGCTGAAAAAGAGGGAATATCTATAGATGCTAAATATCTTTCTCAACTTTTAGGTGTAGAGGCGATTAGCGTTTCTGCGGTTGAGCATAGCGGTCTAAATGAGCTTCTGCAAACTATATTAAAAGTATATGAGAGTGATTTTAAAGAGCCGAAACTTGTCTTTTCTGAAGCACTGGAAGAGGAGATAGGCAAGATTGAAAATTACTTAAATCATCATAATTTTTCTGCATCAATATCAAATAGAAATATAGCTATAAATCTTCTAAGAAATGAGAAAAAAACTTATCGTACTCTTCATGACAATCCTCTATGGATTGAACTTCAACCTATGCTTATAGAGGCTTCTGAGCATATACATACACACCATGATACAGATGATATAAAAGAGGTGTTTGCAGAGGAGTTTTATGCTTTTAATTACGGTATTGTCTCTGAAACGGTTAAAAATGAGAAGCAAGAAGTCGTAGTTGAGAGCCTTACGGAAAAGATAGACTCTTATCTTATCCATCCAATCTTTGGGATACCTATATTTTTACTCTTTATGTGGACTCTTTTTCAGCTTACGTTTGAACTTGGATCTATTCCTATGGACTGGATAGATGGATTTTTTGTCTGGTTGGGGGATGTTGTAGGAGCTACAATATCAAATGAAGATATACGTTCGCTTGTCGTAGATGGGATAATCTCAGGTGTAGGTGCAGTTGTCTTGTTTGTACCAAATATCGTTATACTCTTTATAGGTATAGCTATGCTTGAATCGACAGGCTATATGTCTCGTGTTGCATTTTTACTTGATGGGTTTTTTCATAAATTTGGTATGCATGGGCAGTCCTTTATACCTCTTGTGACAGGCTTTGGATGTTCTATTCCCGCATATATGTCAGCTAGAATATTAAAAAATGACAGAGATAGACTGCTGACGCTTTTTATCATAGGTTTTATGAGTTGTGGGGCAAGACTACCTGTCTATGTTCTTTTTGCAGGAGCATTTTTTGCACCCGAACTTGCGGGAAATATTCTCTTTGCAATATATCTTAGTGGAGCGATAATAGGTCTCATAGCCGCAAAGATTTTAAAATTGACAGCTTTTAAAGGAGAAGATGAGCCTTTTGTCATGGAGATGCCAAAATATCGCATGCCCTCTGCAAAACTTATCTGGCATACGGTAGCTACAAAAACATGGATGTATCTTAAAAAAGCCGGAACTTTTATCGCAGCCGCTTCCATGCTTGTCTGGTTTATGAGCAATTATCCAAAAAATGAGTTGATAATTCAAGATTATAATACTAAGATAGAACATAGCGTATCTGATAAGAAGCGTGTATCTTTAGAAAATGAGTTAAACTCAAAACTACTTGAAAACAGCTATCTTGGACATATAGGAAAATTTATAGAGCCTCTCTTTGAACCTCTTGGGTTTGATTGGAAGATGGCGGTTGCTATTCAGGCAGGATTGGCAGCCAAAGAGGTTGTCGTATCAACTTTAGGAGTCTTATACTCTCTTGGGAGTGATGTAAATGAGAAGAGCAATTCACTAGCAAAAGCTTTAAGTAAAGAGATACCCTTTGCTTCGGCAGTTGCGTTTATCGTAGTTATAATGATATATCTTCCATGTCTGGCAGCTTCTGTTGTCTTTACTCGTGAAGCAGGAGGAATAAAATATTTTATCTATCTGTTTATCTTTACGACATTAACTGCTTACTCTTTGGCTTTTATCGCCTATAATGTAACTAAAATGGTTTACATGTAAGTAAGTGTTAACTCATATTTGATAAAATGTCTGTATGAAAAATATATTGATGATAGAAGATGATCTCGAGTTAGCAGAGATATTAACAGAGTTTTTAGAGCAGTTTGAATTTAAAGTCAGGGTTGAAGACGATCCTTTCAACGCACTTAGTGTACTAAAGTTAGAGCCTTTTGATTTGGTGATTTTAGACTTGACACTTCCGGGTATGGATGGTTTGGAGGTTTGTGAAGCCATTCGTGAGCGTCAAAATATTCCTATAATTATCTCTTCGGCACGTTCTGATGTGCATGATAAAGTCAAAGCATTGGAGCTTGGTGCGGATGATTATCTGCCAAAGCCTTATGACCCTCGTGAACTTGAAGCAAGAATCAACTCCGTACTTAGACGTTCTCGAAATTCTACATCCGTGCAAGAAGATGCAGAGCCGAGTGATTTTAAATTGGATGAAGATGCTATGACTATTACCTACAAAGGTCGTGAGTTGGATTTAACAAATGCCGAATACGGTATCTTAGGATATATGATAAAAAAACAGGCAACCGTAGTCTCTCGTGAAGATTTAATACACAACGTAAGTGCTATAAATGAAGACTCATCAAATAAAAGCATAGATGTTATGGTAGGACGTATTCGTAATAAAATAGGAGATAAATCTCTTATAGAATCTATTCGCGGGGTAGGATACAAATTATTAAAATAATTCGCTCTAACGCTGTTTTATTGACAGTATTGTTCGCTTTTTTTGTGACAACTGCTAGTGTTACCTATACGTTTTTACAGATGTATCAGGTTGACAAGGCAAATCACACTAAAGCTCTGTTTATGAAAAATCCTATCATAACACAGATATATAGACTTCATCTTCAACGTAGAACCTCAGAAGCTATTTTTGAAGCAAATCTTGCCGTATATGGACTCGGTGTTATACATGATGAAGATAAAAAAACTAAAATCTTATCTAAAGCAGATGTACTAAAAAGAGAGGGTTTTCAGGCTATAAACGAAGCACTCTTTTTTGACCGTTTACATGTATATCAGCAAAAAATTATTAAAGATATGCGTTCTAGTATGTTAAGTTATAAAAAAGAGATATATTTTTATATAGAGTCTGCAAAAGTAAGAATTCTCATCAAAGATAAGAGATTAAAACCCTACAACAGTGTAAATCTTATAAGTGCGTATGTGACTATTTTGAGTATCGTATCTCTACTTTTTGTCATGATACTTCAACGTCTGCGACCACTTAGAAAACTCAGACGTAAAATTGCCGCATTTGGTGCGGGTGAGATGGATGTCTGTTTTGCTCTTGAGGGTGAAGATGAGATTGCTATGATTGGCAATGAGCTAGAACATACCCAAGAAAAAATCCATGCACTAATTGATTCGAGAACACTATTTTTAAGAAATATTATGCATGAGCTTAAGACGCCTATAGCAAAAGGTCGCATAGCTGCAACTATGATTAAAGAGGAGAAGCATCAGCAGCGTATGGAGACTATCTTTCTTCGTTTAGAGGAGCTTATAGCCGAGTTTGCACTTATAGAAGAGGTTAGAGCAGGTTTTGGACATATAGAGAAAAAAGAGTATAGATTGATAGATCTCATAGATGGTGCTATAGATATGGCGATGGTTGATTATGACTCTGTATGGGTAGAGATAGATTCTGCATATAAGATAAAAGTCGATTATCGTATCTTTGTAACAGCTATCAAAAATATGATAGATAATGCTATGAAATACTCACCAAACCATCAAGTTAAAATCTCTGTAAAAGATGAAGAGATTATATTTGAAAATGCAGGCGAGAAGCTTAAAAACCCACTCTCGTATTATGTAGAACCTTTTACAAAAGATAAGCCCTCAAAAGATAGTTTCGGTTTAGGTCTGTATCTTGTTGAGGCGATTTTAAAAGCACACGGTATGTTGTTAGCTTATGAGTATGATGATGGTGTAAATAAGTTTATCTTTGTGCCTATGCAAAAGCTTAAGTTTTTGAAAGTTCAGCCGTAGTCTGATTTATAGTTGATGTTGTAGCTTTGATATGCTCAAGATTGCTTTGAGTTCTCTCTGCTAATTTTCTCACTTCATCAGCTACAACAGCAAAGCCCCTTCCATGTTCACCGGCACGAGCGGCTTCAATAGCTGCATTTAGTGCAAGAAGAGTAGTCTGATCTGCTATATCCTCTATGATATTTAAAGCCTCGCTAATATCATCTAGCTCATGTGTCAATTTTATAATCAAGTCATCTAATTTCTCATCATTAGATGTGGATTTTATCTGCTTTTGCTTATTTTGCATATCATTTTGAAGTTTCTCAATATCTTTAACAAGCTCCTCACTCTTTTTTTGTAAAGTTGCATTTTTTAGATTTAAACCATTTTTTTCATCTTCTAAATCTCTGATTTTGTTGTGCAAAGATACTCTGTTTTTATCGTCTGATTTTTTAAGAGCCTCAAATTTATCTCTATAGCGTTCATTTTCATCTATAAGCCTGTTGAAATTTTTTTCTAAGACATTTTTGTTGTCAATAAGTCGGCATTTTTCTAGTTCATGTTCGGCTATTTTTGATTTTTGGCTATTTCTTAACTCTCTGCTCTCTTGGGTTAAAAGAGAAAACAATATTATAACTGCTACAAAAATAAGAGTGACAACTATCAGCTCAGCCCAAGGTGTATGAGAATTTTGATTCATCTTGTTCTGATGTATCAGTGCGTCACCGGCTTGTATCATCTGTGAAAATTCATTTTGAAGCAGTAGTAAACTACTGCTGTTATTCTCTTCAATAATATGTGAAATTTTCTTCTGGGTGTTTAAACTTAGAGCCGACAATTTTTTAGATATATCTGGATTTATAGCTAAAGATGAGCTTATCTTTTCATAAATACTCTGTGTAAGATAAAAGAGTTCTATTCTTGATTCGGGCTTTAAAGAGCTACTGTCTGTTATAGATAGAATATGTTTGTAGTGACGTTCAAGTTTCTCAACATCACTACTGTTTAGCTCTTTTTGAGTAGAGTTGTTTACAAGCATAAAAGCCAATGTCGTTGTTAGTAGTAAAATTATTATTAAAAAAATCTTTGATATATTCATGCAGATATAAAAGCATTTTTCATACCATTTTGATACAATGTCACAATGAAACAGATATTAATTACAAATGATGACGGATACGAATCAGAGGCACTTCATGCACTAATAGATGCTTTAAAAGGTTTAGCAAATATTACAGTTGTGGCACCAGCTAGTGAGAAGTCGGCTTGTGGACACTCTTTGACCTTGCAACACCCTTTGAGTTTTGTTAGCGTAGATGATGATTTTTATAAATTGGAAGATGGAACGCCAAGTGATTGTGTATATCTCTCACTAAACTCTATCTTTAAAGATAGAAAACCAGACCTAGTTATCAGCGGTATAAATAAAGGCTCAAATATGGGTGAAGATATAACCTATTCAGGAACTGCCGCCGCTGCTATGGAAGCAGTTTTGCATGATGTTCCCGCTATTGCAATCTCTCAGGTTATGGACTTTACCAAACCGCTTGGCTCTTTAAAGTTGGCACAAGATACTATCAGAGCATTGGTTGAGAAGATTTTTGAAGGTGGCTTTCCTCTTAAAAAGAGAGAATTTCTAAATGTAAATATACCTATAGGTTTAGATAAAGCACCTTTACAAGTAACTTATGCAGGATATAGAAAGTATGGCAATGATGCTCACTTGCATCGTAACCCAAGAGGTATGGAGTATTATTGGTTAGGGTTGCATCCTCTTGAATTTGAGAGCCGTGACGGACGTAATGGATTGTGCGATTTTGAAGCTATAAAGCAGGGTATGGTCTCTGTCACACCGATACTTTTAGACTTGAGTGCTTATGAATCTATGAAAAAATTGAATGAGTGGCTGTGAAATACGACAGATGTAAAACTCTCTTTAAAGATGACGGTTTTGCTAAACTTCAAAATGCCAAAATTCTTCTTTTAGGAGTGGGCGGAGTTGGAAGTTTTGCTCTTGAGTGTCTGTATAAGAGTGGGATAACGGATATAACGATAGTAGATTTTGACAGTTATGACGAGAGTAATCAAAATCGTCAAATGCACTCAGAGTTACATGTAAACGAGATAAAAGTAGATGCTCTAAAAACACACTATCCGCTGCTCACACCTATAAATCAGAAGATAGATAGAGAGTGGATAGAGAGTTTTGATTTTGAAGATTTTGATGTGATTTTAGATGCCATAGATGATATACATGCAAAATTGGCTCTTGCACAAAAGTGCTATAAAAAACTAATCTCTGCAACAGGCTCGGCTAAAAAGATAGATGCTACACAGGTACGCTCCGCCTCCATATGGAAAACGCAAGGAGACCCATTTGCCTCAAAGATACGCAGAGAACTCAAACGCAGAAAATTTGACAGAAATTATCGCTGTATATTTAGTGCAGAGACTGCTCTTACAAAAGAGAAGGGAAGCTTTATGGCAGTAACGGGAGCTTTCGGTTTAGCTATGTGTTCAGAGTGTGTTAAGAAAATTTTAAGGACACCTCTAAAAGATTAAATGCAAAAGATTACTGTTTTTTATACAGGTATAAATTTCCATTACCTTCTAAAGAGTTGCTTATAAATATATCATCCCAGCTAACTATATGTCGTCCAAAAGCAGTGCTTTCTGAGTAGTTTGGTTTGTAATTTTGCATTGATATGATTTTGGATTCTTGAGATAATTGTATATAAACTACGTTGCCGTTAGACTCTCCTATAAAAAGATTTCGGTTTTTTAAAGACAAAGACTCTATCGATGTATAAAACTCTTTTTTATCTACAAGTGAGAGTTTTTCTGCAACTATTTTATAAATATAGAGTGCTTCTCTATCACATATAGCTACGGTATCGTTATCTAAAGCGATATGACTACCAAAATACTGCTCTTTTTTTGGTCTATCTGAAAAAATTTTATTCATCAAGTTTGCAGTTGCATTTTGTTCCATCTTATATAGATATACCGCTCCGACATATCTACCGTTATGAGTGTTATTCATATCTTCATATATTGCACTTACGACAAGGTGTGTATCATTTAGTGCAATTTTGTAAGCAAAAAAATCCCTTTTGGCTATACCGGCATTAGGACTTAGTTTTTGTGTTAGGGTGTATGTTGCATTACCGTTTATCTGATAAAGATAAACCTCTCCAGCTACTTTGTTGTGTAGTGTTCCGACTGCAAGAGTTTTGCTATTTAGTGCTATTGAAGAGCCAAATACACTATCCGTATCAAGACCTTGAGGAGGTGATAGTTTAAATACATTTTGAGGAAAATCATCGGTTTTTCGTTGATATAGATAGATGATGTTGCCTGAACCCTTTAAGGCTATTGTATCACTATCTATCGCTGTTGCATCTCCTAAATAGATAGAATTTGCCTCATCATCAAATACCATTTTATGTTCAAAAGTATCTCCGGATATATCAAATAGATGAACTTTCCCGCTACCTGAACTTACAAGCAGACTCTTTTCGTAAAGAGCCAAGTTGTTTTTGACATGCAAGTTCTCTTCTCCTTTAAAATCTGCTATCGGGTGGTAAGTACGATTATATACATGTGTATTTATATTTAATATTTTTTTATTTGAGTTTAAATCAGAAATAAGAATAGATTGATTGTAGTCATTATCTGAGTTTAAATTAAAATCAAACTTTGAAATATTTCTAAAACAGCTACCGTTCATCTTAAAATATTGTGCATCATCACCTATAATCTTAAAGCTTAGATTACTCTGCGTACTAGAGGCATCTATGCAAAATATATCATAAGGTGGTTCAGCTTCTGGAATCTCAATAGGATTTTTAGGAGTGTTATAGAGATATATCTGATTTTTTGCATAGGTGCTGTAAATAGAGGCACTTGTTCCATTGGAGAAGTTGCGTATAAATTTTTTACCACTTATTGACATGGAGGCTATACTGTTGTAGGCTGTTTTTTGCGTATCTTGCAACGCTATAGGTTCACTTAAGTTTTCATCATTCAATCTATAGAGCGTTATACCCTGACTACCTTCTATTAGCAATGTGTCACTATTTGCCGCAATACTACGACCGTATAAGTTACCTCCAATGTTTGATGCCGGAGGTAATGATGTTTGAGTTATATTTGTATCATCTTTTATATTAAAAAGGTAAGCTTTGCGTGTGGTAGATGATCCACTAAGAAGATAACCATTAATCAAAGATAGTTCAAAATGATACAGTTTATCCGCAACTGCTTCTGATGGACTAATGATATATTTTTCTCTAATAGAGCCGTTATTATCACGATTATATATATGTATTTTGTATCCTCTTGCTTCACCTATAGCGATAATATCACCATCTATATCTAATGAATTTGTAAAGTATGTATATGTTTGTGATGGTTGATTAAACGTGTGTTCAAGTTGTACAGAACCGTTTGGTTTTATACTGTACAAGTAGGCTTTTGAACCTTTAGAAGAGTCTGCAAAGGTGCCTATGAGAAGGTAATTTGCATCTATTGCAAGTGTTCTTCCATGTGCACTTGATGTTTTTTCAATACCATCTATTGTTGTTATCAATGTCGCATCTGCGTTTTTATCTAACTTGTAGATATAGACTTTATCAGAGAGATAATTTCCAGTAGCTAAATAACTCTCATCCATAGCAATTTCATAGCCAAATTTTGTATCATTATCTTCGTTTTTTATTGTATGAAGCTCTCTATATTTTCCATCATCGTCAATGCTAAATAGTTTTATATATCCATAGTTGCTTGCATTGCTGTCTGCAATAGCAAAAAAATTACTATTACTAGCCACTTTCATGATAAGATTCTCACTCTTAATAGATGCTATTTTAAAAGGGTTGAATTTTGCTTTACTTTGGTTACTGCCCTCGCCACATGCACTCATCATTACCAAAATAAACAGTAATGTAAAAGCCGATATAATTTTATACATAATATAATCCTTAAGATATGATAAATAACTATCACTTTATAACTGCTTAAAAAAATACTCTTAAAAGTGTGGCAATTGAAACGGGTTTTAGATAAAATGGCATATGATTTTTTTACGTAACTATTTTTTTATATTTTCTCTCGCCTATGCTGTTTTAATCTTAACAAAGATAATTTTTGCACTGTATCTAGGTTCATATTTTGAGTCATATACCTTTTTGCAAAATATATATGCCATTTTTTGGGGTTATAAGTTTGATTTTGCAGTTGGGGGTATTGTCGCTTTTATAGTCACCATGTTTGATTTTAACAGACGTTTTACTAGTATCTTCGCTACAGCTGTTTTAGTTGGACTTTTTGCTTTTGAAATATCTGACATCTATTACTATTATGACTCTGCTAGACATATTGGATATGAGATACTAGATAGTGCAAATGATGCTTCGGGACTTTTGCAGACCGGTTTTTTGCAGCACACTTATCTATCTCTGTTCTCTCTTGCTATGGCGATATTTTTTATCTGGCTCTTTTATCGCTTGTCAAATAGAGCTATCGTATCTGTTAAGTTAGATAGATACATAGTATTTAAAAAGATTTTTTTGTTACTCTTAACAATCTTTTTTATACGTGGAATGTTTAACCACATCCCTCTTAATCCTTGGCAGAGTAATCAGATAGGTGACCCTAAACTGGCATCTTTGGCACTAAACGGTACTTACAATATGATAACGGCTATTATGGCAGACAGAGCCCATCTAAAGCCTATCAATCTACCCAAAACAGAAAAAAATAGTATAAGTTCTCTATATCTAGGTTATAAAAAAGTTGATAAAAAGTTGGATAGGCCAAATGTGGTTTTTCTATTTTTAGAGAGCTGGAGCAGAGTAAATCTATCGAAAAAAACTACCCCTTTTTTATTTGAGATAATGAAAAAATCTATCACTCCTGAGGTTATGATAGCAAATGGACACAGAACTACGGAGGGGATATTTGCAACCTTGGTCTCATTTGAAAATCCACTTGGTAAAACTGTTGCAAAAAATCAGCTTCAAGATTTTGAGTATGACTCTGTTATAGATGTTTTAAATAGAGATGGATATGAGAGCAGCTTTTTTCAAGGAACAGCAAAAGAGACGAGCGGAACAGGCTCTCTGGCACAAAAATTGGGCTTTAAATACAGTTATGGAAAATCAGATATTACGCAGAGAAAATATGGTGAAAATTCGTGGGGAGTGTATGATCAAGATCTGTATAACTTCGTGCAGACAGAAGTGCAAAAATCAGCAAAGCCTTTTGTTATAGGCATAAATGGAGCAACAACACATGATGACAAGCTTCCAAATGGCGTAAAAAAAGTTAGATTTTCAGATGATGAAAAAGAGAACAATATCTTAAATGCTCTACACTTTTCAGATGAAGCTTTAAGAGATTTTGTACAAAATATACAGAAAAAATATCCAAATACACTCTTTGTCTTTTTTGCAGATCACTGCGGACATGTAAACGGCTCTGCGTATGAGAACTATATGATTCCTTTTGCACTTTATCATAAAGATTTAAAACCGCAAAAATTGGATGTAATACTCTCTCAAAGAGATATAGCACCTAGTGTTGTTGATCTTATATATGGAGATTATCGTAAAGTTATACCAAATGCTAGTGGTAAATCACTATTTAGCGATAAAAACTTCTTTGCAGAGTATTTTCAAAATGGAATAATAGGCTGGATAGAGGGAGATGATGCTATAGAGATAGATATAAGTTCAGCAAAGCAGAGCTGTTTTAAAATAGAGTCTCTTAAACATCTAAGCGTTACATGTAAAGATATAGATAAAAAGCTCTATACGGATGCCTTGGCTTTTCATAATATATCTCAAAGTCTGCTCTTTAGCGGAAAAACTAAAACATTTTCAAGTTTTAAGTGATGAGTTGTGCAAGAACCGTTTAAGTGGGATTATAATTCAGACCAGCCTTATCAGCTTAAAGATCGCTCTTATAAAAAACAGATGCGTAAAAGAGTACGTTTTTCTATCTTAAAAACAGCTCTTATATCACTTTTTGTTCTGCCTCTATCGCTTCTTGTTCGTACTTTTATCCGTAACAGAGATATAGATAGTCGAAAATTCTTTGCGATGAGTGTAAATCTTGACAGAGAGCCAAAAGAGAGTATTAAGATGATTCAAGAGCTTGGTGTTGAGTCTGTTTTGATACGTATGCCTCTTTGGGATATGGATAGATTAAGTGAGTATGAGAAATTTTGTTTAGAGTTTAGTGATAGAGAGATAACCGTAAATATTATGCAAGATAGAGAACATATAGAAGATTTACAGCTTTTAAGAGATGACTTGAGTAAGATATTTAACTCACTTGGCAAATACTCTAAAAGATTTCAGATAGCAACAACTATAAATCGAGCAAAATGGGGCTTTTTTGGAGTTGATGAGTATCTTGGGTTTTATAAAACGGCATACGATTTGAGAGGTGAAAAGTTTAAAGATTTAGAGTTGATAGGTCCTAGTGTTATAGATTTTGAGTTTCACTTTACGGCTCATGCTCTTTTTAATATGCGTAAAATTTTTTTTGACGGTTTATCTGCCTTGCTTTATGTAGATAGGCGAGGTGCACCTGAAAACAGACAGATGGGATTTTCTCTGTTAGATAAAATAAGACTTCAACGCTCCATGATGATGTTAAGTCCTAAAGTAGGAGATAGATTTTATATAACAGAGACAAATTGGCCTATTTCAGATACCGCACCTTTTGCACCTACAAGTGAGCATGAGTGTGTAAGTGAAGAGGAGTATGGCGTTTTTATGCTTAGGTATTATCTGTTAGCCTTTGCTTCAAGAGAGGTTGAGAGTGTTTTTTGGCATCAGCTAATAGCTTCTGGTTACGGACTTGTAGATGCCCGTGACTCACTTCGCAAACGTTTGGCGTATGAAGTGTTTAAGACAATGATTAAACATCTTGGCGGTTCAGATTTCATCTCATTTGAAAATACAAGAGGATTATATACTCTTACATGTAACAGTGATTTGGGTAGAGTTTCGGTTTTATGGTCTATGAAGGGAGAAAAAATCTCTTTTTCAAAACCTTGTGTGATATACGGCTTTGATGGAAAAAAAGAGCTAGTAAGCGAGATTATTGTAGATGAAAAACCTGTTTATATTTATGCTAAAGGTGACTTATGAAGATTTTAGTGGTTTTACCAAACTGGCTCGGAGATGCTGTTATGGCTACTCCTGCTATAGAGTCACTGCTTACATGTAAGAGTGATGTGGAGTTTACTTTTGTAGGCTCTTATGTCAGTATAGAAGCACTGAAATATCATCCAAATTGTAAAAATGCCTATGTAGATGAGACAAAAAAGTCAAGAAATCGTCTTTTAAGTACATATAGATTTGCCAAAAAACTCGGCTCGTTTGATATGGCAATATCTTTTAGAAACCAGATACACTCAACTCTTCTTCTGTATTGGAGCAGGAGTAAGGTAACTATAGCACGTTCTAGTTGGCATGCGTCTATATTTTTAACATATTCATTGACTCTTTCAAGAGATGAACATCTTGTTATGCAGTATCAAGCATTGGCAAACAAGCTCTGCAACGAAGAGCTAAAAGCTTCAAATCTAAAGTTGTATATACCAAAACATAACTACAAAAGAGCAACATTGGGTATAAATCCGGGTGCAACATACGGTTCGGCAAAGCGTTGGTATCCCGAAAAATTTGCTAAAGTAGCCAAATATTTCTCAGATAGATATGATATTGTTATCTTTGGAGGACCAAATGAGGTGGAGATGGCAGGAGAGGTTGAACGTAACTTAAAGGCTTTACATGTAAACAGTGTTGTTAATCTTGCAGGTAAGACAGATATAAGAGAGTTGTGCAGTTATATAGCAGGTTTAAATCTTTTTATAACAAACGACAGCGGACCAATGCACGTAGCAGCAGCGTATCAGGTACCGAGTGTCTCTATATTTGGACCGACACGCTATAAAGAGACCTCACAGTGGAAAAACAGAGACTCCAAAATAGTTCGTCACGATATTAAGTGTTCTCCATGTATGAAGCGGGAATGTCCACTAAAACATCATGAGTGTATGAAATCTATAACGGAAGATGAGGTTATAGAAGCCATAAAAAGTATAAATCTTTAAAAGAAAATAAAAGAATCACCTTTTTGTGATGATATTAATTTTAATACAGTATCTAAATGCTATAATAACTTATGATTAATCCATTCCACAATTTTTTACATAAACAGATACCTGTTCTTATGTTTTTATCACTTTTTCCCGGTTTAGGTTATATAGGTTTGGGTTGGTTATATGGAAATGTTTATCCGGCACTTATCTGGTATATAATGATTTTAGTCTCATCTGTTTATGGGTACTTTGTATATAAAAGATATGATTTAACTGCTTTTGACTCTTCTCTTTTACAAAAAAATTATAGCAGTATGCGTTACTTTTACTACTCTCAATTTGTACTTTGGGCTATTATATTTGTTTTATATACAATAACAAAAATCTATGAACTTCACTATATAGCTATCTTTACACAGTTGGGTGCTTCTGTTGTTGCTACAGTGCTTTTAGCCTCTGATAAAAAGTTGTATTATCCTATTATTGCTTTGATGATTATCCCTCTTAGTATATATTTTTTCATTATAGGAACATGGTATGGGTATGTTCTTTGCATCTTCTCTCTTATTTTTATGGGAGTGCTGTTTTATGGGGCTACTAGTAGTTATAATCTCTTAATAAAAACTCATTTTCAAGCTAACCATGACTCTCTAACCGGCATAAAAAATCGTCATTACGTGATTGAGTTTCTTCAAAAGGTTATTAATAAAATATCTAAAAGTGGAAATTTCTCTTTTATTTTGCTTATTGATTTAGACCATTTTAAAACTATAAATGACTCCTTGGGACACGATATAGGAGATTCTCTTTTAATCGATGTTACAAAAAGAATGCAGAGCATAGCAAACAATGAAAATACGCTAGGAAGACTGGGAGGAGATGAATTTATTGTTATCGGAAGTGAATACAATAGTGAAAAAGATGCCCTAAAACAGGCTATGGCTTGTGCAGATAAATTACTTCAAAAGATTAAAACACACTATAAAATCGAGCAAAACTACTTAAGTATCAGTGCAAGTATCGGTGTTAGTGTTATTAGCGATAAATGTGATGAAGCGAGTGTTTTTATAAAAGAGGCTGATATTGCTATGTATGAGGCAAAAGAGAGAGGACGAAACGGCATATTGGTTTTTAACGAAGATATGTCAAAGAGAGTACAACAACACTTAGAGATAGAACGCTATCTGCATTTTGCTCTGCAAAATAGTGAAATACAACTAAACTACCAACCACAATGCAATAAAGAGCATAAGATAGTCGGTTGTGAAGTTTTGATGCGTTGGAACTCAAAAGAGCTAGGAGCTGTATCCCCTGCTGATTTCATCCCTATTGCAGAGCAGACAGGGATAATAATAGAACTTGGTCACTATACTTTACAAGAGTCATTTAAGACATTAGCAAAATGGGATAAAAACGCGATAGAGTTAGAGCAGTTTTCTGTAAATATAAGTATCAGACAGATGTTTCATCCAAATTTTATAGATGATGTTATCAGTTTAAGTGAAAAGTACCTAAACCCTTCTCTATGCTCAAAACTTATTTTTGAGATTACAGAGTCTATGATTGCCGATAATATTGATATGGTTATCTCCATAATGCAGACTCTAAAGCAGATTGGTATAAGGTTTTCTATGGATGATTTTGGAACAGGTTATTCATCTTTGAGTTATTTAAAACAGTTGCCTATGTATGAGCTGAAAATTGACCGCTCTTTCGTCTCTAATCTGGAAAATAGTAGTGATGATAGAGAGATGATCTCCATTATAAAAGAGATTGCAAGACGTTTTAATCTTAGTATAGTTGCCGAAGGTGCAGAGACATCCAAGCAGATGCAGTATCTTTTTGATGAGGGTTGTGATATAGTTCAGGGATATTTTTTCTCCAAACCGAAAACGAAAGAAGAGTTTGAACAGTTTTATATAACTTCTTCAAATCTTAAAAAAATATAAATTATAACCTTCTCTTTTACAACTTTACATATAAACAGAAAAAAAAGATATAATTTTAGTATGAATTAT
>WFND01000125.1 GCA_015484575.1 Helicobacteraceae bacterium | reverse complement strand
GATATACTGTACCAAGCAAATCAAATTGAAAAAAGTATGAACAAAAGACGTTATAAAAAAGACAAACATACAAAAGATAAGTATAAAGATTGGGAGTAGCTTACATGTAAGAGAGCGGGTTGGTTAAAACTCTCTTACTTAGTCGTATAATCTCATAAAAATATGTGAAAATAATGTATTTTATCGCTATTGCACTATAAATATAAAAAAAACTTATATAAAATTTTATATTTTTATAAGAAAACAAGAATATAATTGCATAAATAATTCAGGACTGCTATTTTTATCTTACAACAGCCCTCCATTAAATTTTTTTGGAGTTGTTAAAACAATGTTTCAGTTTGATTTACTATCTTTGGTTTTTGTTGCTCTTATCTTGCTCGGGGCAGTTGCAAATATCTTTTACTCTAGCGGGTATCTTCCACATATTGAGAGAAAAGTACACTACCAAGTTCACTATTTTGCATTTATATTTTCTATGCTTGGGGTTGTTGTTAGTGCAAATGCCTTGGTTTTTCTCTTTTTTTGGGAACTTATGAGCTTAACGTCTTGGCAACTAATACTTACAGAGGTGAAAGAGAAAAGTACTATAAAAGCAGCACAATTTTATTTTATTATGACACATTTTGGTTTTGTATTTTTACTGCTGTTTTTTCTGATTGTGACAGATGGAAATCTTGAGATAGGCTTTGCGGATATGAAACTTATCGCATCAACTTTTGCATATCCTACGCTACTGTTTTTCTTTTTAATTTTAGGATTTTTAAGTAAGGCTGGAGCCGTACCGCTTCATGTCTGGTTACCCTATGCACATCCGGCAGCACCTAGTCCCGTGTCGGCTTTGATGAGTGGAGTGATGTTAAAAGTCGCCATCTATGGAATGTTTCGCTTTCTCTTTGATGTTTTATATCCTTGGCCTTTGGAGTGGGGGATTGTTATCTTGACTTTGGGAGCTTTATCCTCTCTTATAGGTGTTTTGTACGCTTTAAGTGAGCATGATATAAAAGCACTTTTGGCAAATCACTCCATAGAAAATATAGGTATTATTCTTATAGGTTTTGCAATGGGAATGATATTTGACTCTTTAGGTCTGTACACATTAAGTACCTTTGCTTTTATAGCGGCTCTTTTTCACACCTTTAACCATATGAGTTTTAAATCTCTGCTGTTTATGGGAGCAGGTTCTATACTTCATCAGACAGATACAAAAGATATGCAAAAGTATGGCGGACTTATTAAAGCTATGCCTATTACCGGCGTAACATTTTTAATAGCTGCCATCTCTATCTCCGCACTGCCTCCTAGCAACGGTTTTTTGAGTGAATGGATGATATTTCAATCTATGTTGAGTTCATCATATATAGATACCGTATCTTTAAAACTTGCTATACCTTTTGCTATATTTGCACTAGCAATGACTGGAGGATTGGCAATCGCCTGTTTTGTTAAAGCGTATGGTATAACATTTCTAGGGCTGCATAGAAGCACAAATGCAAAACATGCACATGAAGTAAATCTATTGATGAAAATCGGTATGGTGCTTATGGCGTTGGTTGTTGTCTCTTTAATGCTTTTTACACCGCTTTATATAAAATATTTTGATAATGTTTTTGTCTCTTTATCTCATATAAGTGTATATGACAAAATCTTTCCAGAGGGTGTCTGGCACATGCACTCTGTTGGAATTAACGGTGGTATAGTCTCTCCTGTGATTTTACTCTTTTCTCTTGTGGGCATCACTTTATTGATGCTGTTTGCATATAAGGTTTTTAATGTTAAGACAAGAGTACATAACACATGGGCATGTGGTTATAAAACATCGAAAAAAACACAATACAGTTCAACAGGATTTGCAGGACCTATTAGACGATTTTTCAACTGGCTGTATAAAGCAGATGAACATTTGACAAAAGAGACTATTGCGGGTCACACAAGTAAATTTAACTCTTCACATTATGAGGTACATGTAAAGCCTCTGTTTGAAGATGTTTTTTATAACAATATAGCAAAAGCTGTCAATTATATAAGCTACTGGGTATATCGTTTAGCACACTTTGAGCAGACAAGATATAGTGCTATGATATTTAATATACTTCTTGTCGTACTTTTTAGTTATAGAATTTTTTCACATGAATTTTCATGGGCAACTTCTGTTTTGGAATTTTTTGTGATGATGATTAGTATTAAAGTTTTAATCATTGGAGATAAGAGATGATTATCTATATATTTGGCATAGTTTTGCTGATTTTAATAGCTCCACTGCTATTGTCATTTATAAAAGCTACTAAAATGGTGCTTCTTTATAAAAGACCTATCTCTATCTTTCAAGGGTATAGAAACTTTAACAAACTGTTAAATAAAGAGAATATCATCTCACGTGAAAGTAGTGCCATAACTAAATATGCACCTTTTTTGGTACTCTCTCCACTTATAATAGTTATGTTTTTTCTTCCGCCTTTAGTACATGGAAGTTATTATGTAAGTTTTGTAGATGCTTTTACTATCACTGGACTCGTCTCGCTATCTACATTTTTTCTTATGCTTTTAGGTCTTGATAGTGCTAGTGCTTTTGGTGGTATGGGAAGTTCTCGTGAAGCTTTTATATCTGCTCTGGTTGAACCTGCTATGGTTTTAACTATATTTTCCGTATCGTTGATGGCTGGAAATTTAGGTGTAGGTCAAGCAGGAGTAAATCTTGCAGAACATTTTCCACAAGAGCATATGGCAAGTTTTCTATTTTCAGGTATCAGTTTTTTCATACTTCTTATGGCTGAAAACGGTCGTATTCCTGTTGATAATCCTGAAACGCACTTAGAGCTTACTATGGTGCATGAGGCAATGATATTAGATTTGACGGGTCTGTATCTGGCACTTATAGAGATGGCATCATCTATAAAATTTGTCATATTTGCGTCTCTGTTTGCATCTCTGTTTATACCTTTTGGTTATGGTTTTGGTGTATTAACGGCATTTTTATTTTTTATAATAAAGCTCTTTATTATAGCTTTTGTTGTGGCTCTGTTAGAGGTGCATACGGCAAAATTGCGTCTTTTCAAGATACCAAATTTATTGGGTATTGCAATTGTATTTGCATTTTTATCTCTAATTACATTTTATGTCTTAGGAGCTTAAATGGTAGATTTTCTTATTGGTCTGTTTTTAGCCTCTTTAATTGTCTCTCTGTTTACAACAAGACTTTATAGACTGCTTTTGTGGTATTCTATGAACTCTCTTACGCTTGGGATATTGGCACTTAGTATAGGTAAGTCTTTAGATGATAGAGCCATGTTTATAACAGGTGTTATGACTATTTTGCTAAAAGCTGTCGGTATCCCTTTTGTTTTAAAAAATCTATCTGTAAAATTTAATTTTGTGCGTCAGATAACACCGGAAATAAAAGTTCAATACTCTATCATGCTTATTCCTGCGATTTTGGTTTTTACTTTTTATCTCTCTGAGCCGATAGTTCATATGATTCACACAAACGCAAACTACGTGGCAATAAGTATCTCATCTCTGTTTCTCTCTCTTTTGCTTATGATGGAGCATAAAAATGTAGCACCTAAAATTATAGGATTTTTAAGTATGGAAAATTCACTTTTTTTGCTGGGCATAACTGCTACAAACGGTATGCCTATGCTTGTAGAACTAGGTATATTTTTTGATCTGCTTATGGCTATAGTAGTTATAAATCTTCTTTTTCACAAAGAGGAGCTTAAAGTATGATGCTTACACTTTTATTGACTCCTGCTGTTATTATGTTTTTTGTAAGTTTTTTAAAAAATGAGAGATCAAAATATCTACTTGCTTTCACCTCATTTGTTATTTTATTGCCTATTGTAAAACTCTTTTTACTTCCTAAGCCTTACGCTATTTTAGACACATATCTTGTAGCAGACAGGTTAGATACATATATTCTTTTAGTCTCTTCAATAGTCGGTATTGGGGTGACATTGGCACTTTTGACACTAGATAAACATGTTAAAGTATCACCAAAAGCGTACAAAAAGTTTTATAGATTTTTTGCGATTTTTTGGGTTGGACTTATCTTCTCTATACTCTCAAATCATATGGGTATCTACTGGATAGGTCTTGAATTGGCAACTTTATCTACTGTGTATATGATAAAAACAAACTACACTTCAGCCGCTCATAAAGAGGCTTGGAACTATATGATAGTAGGAGCTATCGGAGTATCTCTTGTGCTATTTGGGATAATTTTGATATATGCTAGTGCAAAGCCTATCTTGGGCGAAGAGGCTATGAACTTTGATCTGCTCTTAGCCCATGCAAACGAGATACCATCTCCCTTTCTTTTTGAGATAGGGTTTGCTATAACTACTATCGGTATGTTTGTGAAGATGGGCTTTTTCCCTATGAATTTATGGTTGGCAAATATAGAACGTGCCTCTTTTTATCCCGTAGCCGCACTTTTTAGCGGTATTTTAGAGTCAGCTGTAATAGTGGGATTTTTCAGATTTTCTCAAATTGCTATGAAGATTAACTATAATCATCTCTTTATTTTTGTCTTTGCATATACCATCTTAACTATATTTATAGTCTCTTTTTTAATTTTTCGTGCAAAAGATTTTATACGTCTTTTCTCTCTTTCGGGTATTGAACATATGGCACTTATAGTTATATTTTGGGTTAGTGGAGCACCTTTTGCCGCACTGCTTCATTTTGGGGCACACGCCTTTTTAAAACCTGCTCTTTTTCTTTCAGCAGGGGTTTTAGAATCAAATGGAAAGTATAAAATAGCAGGTGCATTAAAAGGCTATACCGATATAAAAGGTACTATTTTTAAATTTTTAATCTCACTGTTTTTGTTAGCTATCATCTCTATTCCTCCAAGTCCTATGTTTTTTAGTGAGCTTTACGGTTTTGCGGCAATGATAAATACCGCAAAAAGCAGTGATAATATCTTGGCAATGATTGGTGCAATCTTGTTTTTACTAATTTTGTTATCTATCATATTTTACCGTTTCAGTGCCATCTATCAATCTATGCAGTATGAGGGTGAACAACATAACAAAAAAGTCTATATAAGTGAACTGTTTTCACTTGTTATATTTACTATCTCATTGATGATTTTACTCTTGCCGTCAACACTTGCATATCTAAAATCGATTGTTTAGGATGATAATATGAGATTTATAGCACGTTACGCAAAAGAGTTACACAATAGTTTTGAGATAGTTACGATTTATGATGAGAAGGTAGAAAGAGAGCTTATTTCAAAAGAGAATCCCAAGATAAAAACTTTGGCAAAAAGGTATCCGTCTGCAATCTGGTTTGAGAGAAAAATCAGTGATGATTTGGGTATAAAGATAGAGGATGCTTTTGATAAACGTCCATTGGTGCATCAAGAGAGATTTCCAAGAGATATACATCCGCTTAGAAAAGATTTTAAACAGATACAGATACAAGAGTCTGATTATCTGCCTTACAAGTATGAAGAGGTAGGTGGAGATAGTGTTTTTCAAGTTGCAGTAGGTCCAATACATGCAGGAATTATAGAGCCGGGTCATTTTCAGTTTTCTCAAGCAGGTGAAGAGATTTTACATCTTGAGGTGAGACATTTTTATAAAAACCGTGCTATAGAGAAGATGCTTGAAGGCAAGACTCTGTTAGAGGCGAAACCTATCATAGAGCGTATAAGTGCAAATGAGAGCATAGCTTATCAGATATGTTATGCAGATATATATCTTCAGGCCACAAAACAGAAACTGCCTCTCTCACTAAAAAAATATCATGCACTTTTGCTTGAAATTGAGAGAATTACTCACCATTTGACAGATTTGGGGTTTATTGCCAATGATGCAGGATTTGCAGCAGCACTCTCTTTTGGCTCAAAATTGGCTGAAGATGCAAGACGGCAGATGCAAAAATTGACAAAACACCGTTTTGGTTTTTCTGCTGTTGATTTTAAAAATAGAGATATAGATACCGACTCTATTATGCAGTGGTTGAAGAGTCTTAAAAAAGATATAGATTTTTTTGAGGATTGGATAGTAGATATTCCATCTCTGTGGGATAGATTTGATACTACCGGAGTGTTAAGCTTAAAAAAAGCTCTAAAATACTCTTGCGTAGGCGTGGTGGCACGTGCTAGTGGGATGGCTGTAGATAGAAGGATAGAGAGTTTCTATCTTGAACACGGTTTTGTTATGGCTAGTGAGTTGAGCGGTGATGTCGGAGCTAGATTTAAGATACGAATACAAGAGATTAAGAACTCTATAGTAATGATAGACAATTTTTTACAAAAGAGTGTGGAAGCTTTAGAGTTAAATCAGCTTAATGATGGAGAGTATCATAGCTTTTGTGAAAGCTCGATAGGTGAGCTTTTTATGGCTATAGATATAAAAGACGGTCTTATTGATAGATTTTTTGTGAGAGATCCTAGTTTTATTAATTGGCAGGCACTTCATCTAATGATGAGAAGCGATATTATTGCTGATTTTCCTCTTATAAACAAGAGTTGTGATTTAAGTTATGCAGGAAATGATTTATGATCAAATTTTGGAATAAACGCCTAAAACTTGGCTTATTAACAGAAAATATTGAGCTTGAAGATGAGATAAAAGAGCTTGAAAAAGAGATAAAAGATAGAGTAAAAAAGAGTTTTGCGGGAAGTCTTGCTATTAGAATGGTAGATAGTGGAAGCTGTAACGCTTGTGAAGCAGAGTGTAATGCACTCTCAAATCCATACTATAATCTTGAACGTTTAGGAATCTATTTTGTTGCAAGTCCTCGCCACGCCGATGTTATGCTTTTAAGTGGGCTTATGAGTTTCAATATGACTCCACATGTAAAAGATGCCTATTTGCAAATCCCTGAACCAAAGTGGGTAATAACATTAGGAGACTGCCCGGCAATGCAAGCCCCTTTTGATAAAACTTACGCAATAAATGCACCGGCAAACAACTATCTAAAGATAACTCACCACATAAGTGGATGCCCACCAACACCCTTAGAGATAATGAGAGGATTTTTAGAGTTTTTAAGAAAGATTTAAATACCATGCCTGTTTACACAGAGTATTATCAATATCTAATTAAAAAGAGTAAAAATCGCCTTTTTATAACTTGCGTGTGTCAATATTGGCATCTAAATTATGCAATACAATTTTACTTGTATGTGCATATATTTCGCTCATAGCTGTAAAGTTCATATGCTTGGTTTTATCTTTTAGCTCTTTTGCTATGCTTTTTTGGTCTGATTTTATGTAAAATGCTTTTCTTAGGGTATCTAGTGCTAACATATTGCTGTTGTAGTGTGAATTTATTGTTGAATTCACACTGTGCTGAGAGAGTGTAGATACAAAAGGCATAGTGGTATATGCTTGTAATTTTCCCTCTTGAACAAGTGAGTTTATATATGTGTCATGTTTTTGAGTTTTGTACCAAGGTGTATCTAAAAAATCATATAGCTTCTGTATGGAGTTTTTATTTACAAAATATGAAGTAGCACCTGAAAAGTCTATGCCTCTTAAGTTTACTATCGAAATTTCACCTATATTTTTGTAGAGTTTGTATTTCTCGTTTAGATTATAAAAAGTTACTGGGCTAAGCATAGATAAGTATAGGTCTGTATAGATTATATCCCACTCTACTTTAGGTGCAAATAGTTTAAAAATATCTGGTAGATACTTATACATTTTTGCATCGTCTTCTAATATATGCAGATGTTTTTTGCTGTTTAAATTCTCTTTTAAGATATTTTTATGTGAAAATCCACACCCAAGAGAGCCTATATCTATATTAGATTCAACCTCTTTTGCCAATTTCTTTCCATCAATTGCCTCAAAACGGATGTAATTGTTAAAATCAAGCTCTTTTAGCTCTTGTCTCATATAGTCATCTCTTTGCAACTCTCTTTTAAGGTTGATGTAAAATCCGTTATAGAAGTTTTGATTTTGCATCTGTTTTGTATTTAGACATATTAGATTGTATTTTTTTTGCGAGTTGAGTATCTTTTTTAGATTAAACTTTTCTCTGTAAAGGGTAGAATTTTTCAAGATAATATAATACTCTGTTGCGATGTAATCTGATAGTTTTAAGTAGAACTCTTTTGGAGTGTATTCACCATTAGTAAGTTCACTTTGAGATAAGACAACGTATCTGCTATCTTTTGTGATATTTGCTAATTTATCAGAGACTCTATCTAAAATATCTTCTGGTACTATTATTATAAATATCTTAAGTTCATTTTGGGAAAACATTCTTATAAACGAGGATAAACTATCTTGTGAAAACTCTTGTAAAGATGTAAGTGTTAAGATGAAAGTTGCTTGTTTATTGCTCATGAGAGATTATAACATCAGTTAAATAAAAGATTTATAGTGATATAGTAGTGGTAATATTTGTTATTTAAAGGTTGAAAAAATGAATGCAAAAGAGACGATAAGACTTTTAAGCATGAGTGCCATACTATCTAGTTACCTTTTTGCCGGTGGTAGTGTTGTTGGTCAATGTCCACAGGTTGCTAGTAAGTATCTTGTAACTAACAGTTCAGATAGTGGTGCAGATTCAACATTAAGAGCTTGTGTCTATAGAGCAGGGCAATCAAGTCTTGACTCCATAGTAGCTTTTAATTCTGACATGAGTATATATCTATCCAACCCTATTGTCATAAATGGTGCTCATCACCTTAGCATTGATGGCGAAGGGCAAAATATTGTGATTGATGGTGAAGCTAGTAATCAAGTTTTGGTTGATAATAACACCAATAAAATCACACTAAAAGATTTGACACTTCAAAATGGGCTAGATTCTGATAATACTGACGGCAATGGAGGAGCTGCTCTTTTTATAAACGACAAAGGAGATACAGAGATAAACGGTGTCACTTTTTTGGGTAATAAGGCTGATACAAATATTAATGGAGGTGCTATTTTTGTTAAAGGTAGAAGTAGTAAAGATTTACTAAGATCATTGACTATATCAAATTCTCATTTTAATAATAACTCATCTAAGTTTGGTGCGGCACTGTATGTAGAAGATAATGTTTCAGCCGGAATATATAACAGTACATTTCAGGATAATAATACAACCTATGGAGCTGTAATATATGCGAAGAAAGATACAGATATTGCAATAAGAAGCTCAGAGTTTAAAGGCTGTAAAACAGATACAGACAACTATGCAAGTGCGATTTATACGGATAGTAATTCAACGTTGAATATAGACAATACCCTCTTTAAACACAATGATTCACATGTTCTTAACGGTTCTGATGGAGTATCTTTGGTAAAATCAGCAGGAAAAGATATATCTATTAGCAGCTCTACCTTTGAAGAAAATAATGCAACAGTTCTAAACGTTACTACTCCAGATGGTAATGTAACAATAGAAAATTCTGCATTTAAGTTAAACAATACATTGGATAAATATTTTCCTATGTTTAATATATATGCCTCATCTTTGGATATGAACAATTCACATTTTAAAGATAACACTTTTGCTGGGTTTGCTCTTGCAGTTATGGCTAAAAATACTAAGCTAAGCAATAGTGATTTTATGAACAATATTACGGGTTATAGTATTCTCTATCTTGTAACAGGTTCTCAAGTGTTACAAAATATTACACTTGCAAATAATCAGAGTGTGAATGGAGAACTTGTAATAGGATATTCTGCAAACTTCATGCTTAATAATTCAACCATTACAGACAATATCGATTCAAATGGAACTATTTGGACATCTGATTCCAATATAACTATTGATAGTTCAACTATTTATAATAATATCTCAACAATTGGCGAGTATGCAGGCATAGTAAATATAAGTGGTGTTGATAGGCCATTTAGTAAAATAGATTTAGCCAACACTATATTGATAAACAATACCGTAAGTGGAGTGGAAAAAAATTCTAACCATGATTTTGGAGATGTTATATACTCTATAATAGGTTCAGATGTTACCGCTTCAACACTTTTTGCAAACCAAATAGGTGTCAATCCAAAGCTAAAACCTCTATCGGATAATGGTGGAAGTACCATGACAAGAGCATTGATGGCTAATTCACCTGCTATTGATGCAGGAAGCACTTTGCTAGGGGCTGATCAAAGAGGAGAAGATAGAGACAATCATCCAGATATTGGTGCTTATGAGTATAAAGGTGGAGCGTTAGCTCCTATATATTACCTGCTTATGTTTTAATACATAAGCACTTTACATGTAAAGACTACTCTTCATCCATAACTTTAGCTACAACAACAAGACCTATAACAAATAAACTCACTAGAGCGACATATATGTATGACATTATATTTTTCCTCTCTCTTTCATGATGGCTAAAAGTTTACTCATATCTTTTGTAGATTCAAAGGCGTCTTTTTCAAAAAAGAGAGTGTTTGCGTTGGTTTGAAGAAGCACCCCATCATCAAATTTTATCACTTTTGTTATGTTGTCAAAATCTATAACCGTATCATTGTGATGAAGACCGTCATCTTTTAAGACAAAAGTAACTTCGCTACTGTGTAGATTTGAGTTTTTATAAAATCTAATAATCATAGCTTTTCTCACGTACCAGCGGATATAGTACCAATAGAGAACCAAAAAAGTAGATAGATACAGAAGTCCAAAAGAGTTATGTTTTAAAGCTCCTACTATACCAAATTGGGTTAGTGCTATAAAAAACCAACCTATATACCGTTTTGATGAGTTTTTCATGTCATAATCATAATATAATTTACTAGCTTTAACAGCTAACTCTTGAGTCCAGATAAATTTTATTCTTATGGGTTTTTTAAACATGTTCTTCACACTCTTTTATTATCAAATCTGATTTTTTAATACAGCCTTCAATCTCAAGTTGCTCTATCAGTTTTAATGTCTGCTCATATACTTTCTCATAAATGACACTGTTTTTATCATACTTTTTTCTCTCTTTTTTGGCATATAACCAAGCGATAAGAATAGATGAGGCGAAGATAGAATATATAAGCAACTGCCACTCTTTTAAATCTAACAATACTATAAAATACTGCACAGAAAAGAGAATAAAAAATTCTATAGAGAAGATAATAACAAGTGTGGAACTCTGCTCAAAATCGAGGGTATATTTTTCTATCTCTCTTAGATGTGCAAGATTTTTATTGATAGCTTGGGCTTTATTTTTACATGTAAGCTCTAAATTTTGTGTATCTATATCTCTTATATGTATATTGCTTAGATTGTATTCGACATTTATCTGTTTGTATTCATCTAAAATTTGAGGGTTTTTTTCCATGATTTCTAAGATTTCATCTTCATTGACTTCTGTTTTACCTGCGATTTTTTGCACATCTTGTAAAATCAAATCATACAAACCAACGGTTTTAATCTCTAGGGCAACTCTTTGTAAATATATCAATTTTTATCCTGCTAAAGAGGGCTTTCGCCCCCTGTATTATTTGTGATTTTCAGCTATAACTTCTGGTTCGATACCATAAGATGCTGTTTGATCTTTTGCCGGTAAAAAGATACCGATAAGACCTTTAATACCTATAGACATAACGATATTAAATAAGAAAACAAACCAAGCTATAAGAATCATACTGCCACAGATAGCGGCTAATACCATAAGAGTGTTAAACTCACCGTTAACATAGAGGTGGCGTCTAAGCATACCGTCAAGTCCTGCCATACCTCCAAATGCACCCATACCTACACCACCTATTAGATACATCCAAAAGTGAACATTAGATAATTTTGCAGAGTACATCTTTGTATTATTTGTAACAATTGGCCATAATACATACAAGGCACTGTAAAGTGTCATATACAGACCGACAATAAGAGCTATATGAACGTGAGCCATGATAATCCACTGAGTATTATGTAAAACCCTATTCATACCCATATCTGCTTGAATAATAGCAGCAGGAACAGCAAGACCAAAACCTATAAGACCACCGAGAAGATATTTTAACTCCATAGTCATTTTTAAAGGGCGTGCCTTCCATAGTGTAGTTAGAGTGATAAAAAGTGCCAAGCCTTGAGTTAACAGCTCAAATGCCGTTACCATCTCACCAGAGATTAGCTTCATCATTTCAGGCTGACCTTGATCTGCTAGAAGGTGGTGTGACCATACCATCCAAGAGACTAAAAGTTCAAGCATCAATGCAGCACGAGCAACATTTTCCATAAACAGCTTCTGCCCAGTAATAAGCGTAGCAAGCAGATACCATGAACCGGCAACATAGATAAGCACAAGCCCATCAGCAACCAAGTCAAGCCCCCACCAGAAAAAGTTTTTATACAGTAGTGCATCAATAGCACCAACATCCCAACTAGCACCGCTTAAATCAGCAATTAAAAATACTAAAACAAGAATACCGGCAGCCAAGATAACAATAGCATCCAAAAAGGTATCAACCGTACCACGAAAGATAGCAACAACAGGCAGAGCAAGTGCGGGTTCTTTTGAGTATGGAGGTTTTCCTAAAAGCTTATTGAAAAGATTAAGCATACCATCTATACCAAAACCAGAGATAAGAAGCTCTTTTGTAGTTTTATCTTTATGAACACCGACACGAGCAAAAATTGTGGCATATATATTATATATAAAGCCCAATGTTCCTATCATAATAAGTGCAACACCGATAATAAATACAATACCGCCGATTACATGAAACTGCTCAGTATCTGCAGGAAGAGGCCAGTATAGTGTATATAGTGGAGCGTAGTGCCAGATAAATGCAGATAACCAAGCCAAAGCAGTACCTATAGTAATTGTAAGCCAGACAAAGTTAGCCAATTTTATACTGTAAAGAGGCTTTTTAGTTAAAAACGGAACTAAAAACATAAATGCGGCAAATACCAACTGATATGTTGAACCAAATATACCTACAATCGGGTGAGCCGTCATGATTGAAAAGTAGTGATCAGGATGTGAAAACATTGGTGGTAGTGGATTTACTTTGGGTCCTGTAGCTACCATTCTCATAATCATACCCTCAATAGCAACAAGTCCAAAAAACAGAAATGACATAACAACTGCACGTAAAGTGACCTTTTGCAGAGCATTTAAGCTAGTATGATCAAAATTTGTACCATTTATCAAATTTTCTTTTAAACTCATGATTGACCTCCCTCTTTACAACCTACAACTTCTACAAAGTTTTTAACCATCATTAAATCTTTTCCATCTTCTGCATATTGAGCAGGACCGGAATACTCTGTTGATGTTAAGTCAAAACTACCATTGTGTCTAAATGTCCAGAGAATATCATTTGAATCTAAGATACCGTTAACATCTCTACCGGGGTTAACTTGCATCTGTAAAACCATACTTCCATCTTGGCGAAATAGACCAAAACCGTAAACTAAATCACGACTTTTTACATTAAATTCAACTGTTTGACCACACTGAATTGTCACCTTTTTAGGGATACCGACCCATTTATGATGTTCTACTTCAAAAGTGTATGTTGCATCAGGGGTAATTTTATGACGAGTAATATCTTGAGATACCCATGGAATAGTGTTGTAAGTGAAGATGTGATGACCAACCCCACCCGCAACTAAAAATGCGATATATCCATAAAATGATATTCGCACAACAGATTTTGCCTTTTTTCTTGTTAAGTTGTATCCAAACCATGCTATGACCGAAATAATCATAAACGCATAGATAGTGTAAGCAACTTCATGAAACGCCAATAACTCTAGTGAGTTTGAAAATGACATTTTCTCTCCTTAAATTTAAACTTAAACTTCAGCTGTAATATTATAATAATAAAACAATTTTATAAATAAAAAATAGCTATTTTATTGATTAAAATATAGGCAATTTGAAGAT
>WFND01000124.1 GCA_015484575.1 Helicobacteraceae bacterium | reverse complement strand
ATATGTCCTTCGAATTATTAAAGAAAGTAAATTATGTTCATGAACATAATTTAGAAAGTATAATAGAAAAAAACTAATTTTGCAAATTATTCCATGAACATAATTCTTAAGATTTCTTTTTTATAGATTATGAGATATAATACAACAACTTAAAAAAGGTGCAGATATTATGCAAGAGCAAACATACGATACAAACATAGAGGCGACACTCTTATCAAGTATAATATATAACCCTGCCCTACTGGAAAAATATACTTCCAAAATAAATAAAAAACTTTTCTTCTTATCACTACACCAGAATATAATTGATATTATCTTAAAACTTTACGAAGCAGATAAAGTTATCGATGAAGAGATCATAAAAAACAAGTTAGGCCCACAGTTCGAGAATGATCTGATCTATATCCTTACGAAAAATCCTGTAAATAGGCTTGATGATTATTTAGAAATCTTACAAGATTATGCAATGAAACGTGATATGCAAACTCTTGCATATGATATTACAAAATCACTGCAGTTAAATACTTCAGGTTTAGAACTCCAAGCAAAAGTAACAAACCTTACTGAAAAGATAAACAGCTCAAATCAGCTTGAGATTTTAGAGATAAATAACATAAGCAATATTGAAGACAAAGATGTGGATTTTATCTGTAAAAGTTGGTTACCTATCCCTGTGAGAACAGTATCTCTTGTAACGGCACCGGGAGGAACAGGTAAATCTTGGTTAGTTCTACAACTTGCAATTAGAGCCATACAAGAACAAAAGATTAAAAAAGCGTTTTTATGGTTGAGTGAAGACCCAAAAGAGATCAGTAAAAACAGATTTAACAAGATCTATGAGAAGGTTGTAAAACTTACAGATGAATCTATAAAGAGTAAAATCGATATCAGTGACTCTCCTACTATTCAATTTCTCTATGATGACCAGAGAAAAGTAGAGGTCTCTCCCCTCTTCTCTCATTTTAAAGCAAAGCTTCAAGAGTATAATTTAATTATTCTCGATCCACTTATTGCTTTTTATGGAACTGACGAGAATAATAACTCAAGTGCGAGAAGATTTATGCAACTCTTTACAGACTGGGCAAACAAAGAGAATAAGACCATCATTTTTATTCACCACAGTACTAAAAATACTACACAGAGCAGGGGAGCGAGTGCATTTGTCGATGCAGTAAGAACTGTATATGAAATTGATAAGGTACGAGACAAAGAAGGTAATGAGAAAGATACACATAAACGTATTATTAAACTTACCAAAGATAACTACGGTATTGGTAATATACTAGAAAGTTATAGTGTAGAGAGAGAATTTTTCCCAGTGAAGATAAAACATGAAGAGGTGGTCTATAAAGATGAGAACCTCTCTTTTGGGATACCAAACGATTTTTAATCGTAAGTAGAGTAAAGGAGAATTTATCATGCTAAAAATTTTACTTCATTTTTTTAAAAGAGTTTTCTCCAGAAGAAAATGGGGAGAAAATCCTCGTTTTTAAAAAGAGGAGAGTGATTTGAAACTATACCAAACATCCATCAAACTCAAACCCTACCCAAGAGGATTTCATATCATCACAGAAAGAATAAATACCCTACTCTCTGATTATAACATCACAACAGGTATTCTCAATCTCTTCATCAAACATACAAGTGCATCCCTTACCATCAATGAAAACGTCGATCCGAGTGTTAGAGAGGATATGGAGAATTTCTTTAGGGATATTGCGGATGCGAAGTCATATTATATTCATACCTATGAAGGAGATGACGATATCCCGGCTCATCTCAAAAGCTCACTCCTTGGACAATCACTCACCATACCAATTACAGACGGAAGATTAAACCTTGGCATCTGGCAGGGAATTTATCTAGGAGAGCACAGAGATAGAGCTAGTTCCCGTGAGATCATAGTTACGCTACAGGGAGAATAGAGCAGGGTGTTAAAGTACTTCGCATTACATTCCTTAAAAGTGAGTTCTCTATGAAAGTACTGGGAATAGATCCTGCACCGGCAAAGGATTCCGTTATATTTGACGGAAAGGAGTTTCAACATTTCTCCGCAAAACAGCTCAAAGAACATATCGATAGACTTTCCATGCAAGAGGAGTCACTCTTTATTGCCTGGGATG
>WFND01000123.1 GCA_015484575.1 Helicobacteraceae bacterium | reverse complement strand
GGTTATAAGTTGGTCATAATATAATTATAAAATAATGATGGTGTTATAATTAATTTTAAGTTAATTTTAGTAAAAAAGTGCTAACATTTATAAATAGGAGGAAAAAATGCAAAATATTTATCATAAAATATTGATGTTTACTCTCTTCTCTTTATTGATAGGCAATTTATCGGTATTTGGATCTGATAAAATTTCAAAAAAGAGTATCGTCTTGGGAGGAAATCAGGCAGGGACTGAAAATATATATGTAGCTAAAAAGCCGGATATTGTCTGCAAATTAAATAGTATAGATTTTTCATCTATTTCTGTGGTGATGTTAGATGATACCGATATAATGGCGAATGTAAAACAGACCCAAAAAGGCTTTAGGTATAAACCTCTGTTGATTTTACCGCCGGGAGAGCATACTTTGAGTATAGTATATACAACAAACGGTGAAGAAAATCAAAAAGACTATACCTTTAAAACAAGACAATCAAAAATGTTTGAAAAAGAACAAACCAATGTAAATGTTTCGGCAACTTATGAAAATATCATCAAAAAATCAAATAGTTTAAATAATGTTGTTTGGTCTAAAGGTGAGGGTGACATTGGGTTGAAAACAGAGTTTGGCGAGAAAAAATGGGACTACTCTTTTGAGACAAATCTTAGATTTTTAGACCAGAGTTTATCTGTAGAGTCTCCTGAGATAAAAGGTATAAATTTAGCCAGCTATCTTCTTAGTGCAAATTTTAAAGGAGATGATTTACAGCTTGGTTTCAAACTTGGTGATGTCACCGCTGATGAGTCGGACTATAGCGTGCAGGGTCTCGGAAGCAGAGGTGTAACTCTAAATACAACATATGGAACATATGAATTGCATACTTTTCTTATGGATGGAGTTCAAAATTACGGTTGGCACGGTGGTATGGGTTTGAGCGCAAGAGATAGCGACCATATTTACGGTCTGTCTTTGCAAAAAACTTTCTTGGAAGATACGACATTTAAAGTTATATATGCAAAAGGTGGGAAATTAGGCGACGGTTTTGGCACATCTTCGGAGGAATCAAATAGCGCTCACAGGATGGGAGATGTTTTGGGATTTGTTTTTCATACTCCTATCGTAAAAGATAAATTAAATCTAACTTCAGAGTTGGATTTTTCTTCGTTTGATCAAGAAGTGGGTGATAAATTTGGATATGAAAATGATAAAGCTTATAATATCAAATTTAACGGAGCACTCAGTGAAAAGTATAGCTATAATTTCATGTACGAGTATATCGGACCAAAATACAACAGCATAGGCGCTGACGGACTTGAAAAAGATAAAAGTGGATTATCGGGAGAATTAGATGCAAACTTTAATGATATACACAGTGCAACATTTATATTATCAAGATATAATGATAATGTAAAAAATGATAGTTTGTATGCGAGAGTATATACTACGGAGGGTGCGATAAACTATACATATTCAAAATATGAAAATGTACCTATGAGTGCGGGGTGGACTTACTCTAAGCAAAAAAGCGAACATGCACCTAACAGCAGTGATGAGGTGAATACGCTTAGTAATACAATAAATGCACAAATAGGATACAATAAAGATAGATGGAACTATAATTTAAGTGCAGAGTATTCAACAACAAATGACAAAACCAGTGCAAATGCTGATACAACAAATAAAACTATCACATTTACTCCGACTTATTCTCTCAAGACATTTCATGCAGATCCGAGTTTTACATTTAATCGATCAACTAGTAAGAATGATATTGATACAGATACTTTTACAGTTGGACTTGGTTTGGGAGGAACTGTTTTTGGAGAAAAAATCGGCTATGATTTATCGTCAACTTATGAAAAAAATAAGCCCGATACCAGAAAAGATACATATACTTTAAACTTTAACGGACAAATAACATACAATTTTGCCGCACTAGGAAGTTGGATGGATCATCCAGTGGTTGGTATAAAAGGGATTTATAACAATGGAACTGCTGATAGTTCGGATTCATCCGACACTCAGTATCCATCAGGAGAGAGTTATAGCGTGACACTTTTTGTCTCTGTTCCTCTTGATTATACATTTTAAAGGAGAATGAAATGAAACCTATAAAATTAACAATTTTAATTTTGGTGAGTTTGCTTCCAGTGTATCTGGCAGCATCTGTAACCGCTTCTAAATCTAATGTCAAAATTGTACGAAATACTCCAACTACGATTTTTGAAAGATATCATGTAAGCGATGATACTGCAGTCGGTACACCAGATGTATGTACGCAAGCAACTTCAACACTAGGTACTTTTAGTACGACAACAGGTATAGCGTTGGGCACTGTTCCAAGAAGTATTTCAGTGAATTTAACAGGTACAAATCCGCACAGTGGAAATGCAAATGAATCTATAAGAGTGCCTTATAGTGTCATGAAAAAAGCGGAGCAGATTGGAGTTAGCAGTTTTTTGTATAGCAGAAATTTTAACTTTATTGGTGCAACCTGTATCCCTCCTAATGGAACTTCTGTAGATGTTAGTATAAAGATGACAGGTTCAAGCTCAGTTGCTCTACATGTAAGTAGAATTCAGCTTTATTTTAATAATAGAAGAGCCGATATAGCTGCAAATAAAAATCAAAAACTTCCTTTAAATGTTGATTTAAAATTGTATGGGAAAGGTTTCTTGAAAGGGTATTGGGAGGTTGATGGTAGAATTTTATCAAGAGTTTATAAGCAGATCAATCATGGAAACAACATAACCCTTAGAGTACCAAAAGTTCCGGGATTGCCAACATATGAGATAGGTACTCATAGAGTTCGTTTTGTGATTACTAGCCCTGAACCAAGTATCTCTTTGCCTCAAGCTATATACTTTGTAAAAGAGCAACCATCTATAGTTTCTGCAAATATAAAACTGATAAAGCCAAAAAATGGTGATGTCTTAGATGGTGATGCTTGGGAGTTTGCCTGGAGCCCAATACTAAAAACCGATACTTATCTCATAGAGTTTTATAAAAAAGGAGAAAAAAAGCCTGTCTTTTCAGCTCTTAGTAAATCACCAGCTTACACTATACCAAATTATGCTACTAAAAAGATATTTTATGCAAAAACTACATATAGTTGGAAAGTAACTGGGTATAATAGTTTCTCAAATCAAATAGGAGTTAGCGAAATAAGAGATTTTGAACTAAAATAAGATCATTACTTCTGCACTCAGCTGTAAAAGAGTGCAGAAGATGTGTCAATGTCTGCGATATTTATCTTTACCATTTGGATAGGGGATATATCCTGTAGTGTATGCAAGTCCCATCTTATGATTTAAATAACTTTGTTGCCCATTATGTTTTAGCGTTACGATATAGCCACTTAGGACAATCTTAATTGGAAAAAGCAGACATGTTTGCTTTGTTACTACTTTGCCATTTTTATAATGTGAAGTTTTTCTACATTTAATTTTTCTGGATAAACATTTTGTGATAAAAGTAGTATGGTTATTTAAAATATCTGGTTTTTTTAAACATCTTTTGAG
>WFND01000122.1 GCA_015484575.1 Helicobacteraceae bacterium | reverse complement strand
TTTTAAATGAGCTTTTTTTGCATTTCTTAACTGTATTAATATATCTTCTTTTTTACCCATAGTAATTATCCTTTTTATCGTCATTATACTATAAAAAATATCACAATTTTATCTAAAATAACTATTTTGCATACTCTACCGTGCGACTTTCACGTATTACACTAACTTTAATCTCTCCGGGATACTGCATTGTATCTTCTATCTCTTTTGCAATCTCTTTGGCTAAGACAGTTGATTCTGCATCATTTATTAAAACAGCATTTACTATGACACGTACTTCTCTTCCTGCATTTATAGCATATGCCTGTTTTACTCCTGATTTTTGCGAAGCTATGTTTTCTATCTCACTTACACGCTTAACAAAACTCTCTAAGACCTCTCTTCTAGCCCCCGGACGAGCTGCAGACAGAGCATCAGCGGCACATACTGCACCACACTCAATACTTCTTATCTCTGCTAGACCATGGTGTGCATAGATGGCATTTATAACAACTTCATTTTCGTTATACTGAGAACATATCTCTGCACCTAAATCAACATGACTTCCTTGCCTGTCATGAGTAAGAGCTTTACCAATATCATGCAACAGTCCTGCCCTGCGGGCTAAAAGAGGATCGCCACCCATCTCAGCAGCCATAATACCGGCTAGATGAGCAACTTCAAGCGTATGTGCTAAAGCGTTTTGTCCATAACTAGCACGATAACGAAGACGTCCTACCATTTTTATAATCTCCGGATGAATATTTGACAATCCTAAATCAAAGATTATATCTTCACCCTCACGCTCTATCGACTCTTCAAACTCATCAGATACCTTTTGAAATATCTCTTCTATTCTAGCCGGTTGAATTCTTCCGTCTTCTATAAGCAACTCTAATGTTTTTGTTGCAACAGCACGTCTATAGAGATTAAAACTGCTGACGGTAATAGTATTTGGTGTCTCATCTATAATAATATCCACACCCATAATCATCTCAAGAGTCTTGATATTTCGACCCTCTTTTCCTATGATACGACCTTTCAGTTCATCATCACTTAGATGAACCGAACTGACTAAACGTTCAGATGCAAACTCTCCTGCAAAACGTGATGTTGCCTGAGAGAGAATATAATTTGCATTTCGTTTTGCATCTTTCTTAGCCTCTTCTTCCATGCGACGGACAAGGTGTGCAATATCTGCACGAGATTTCTCCTCTATCTTCTGCATTAAAATATCTTTTGCTTCATCACGTGTCATACCGGCTTGAGACTCTAAAATATGCGTAATATCATCAAGTCTATTTTCATAATCTAGCATACATTTATCTAAAGCTCTCTCTCTCTGAGCAAAGCTAATTCGTTTGCCCTCAACTCTTTTACGAGCATCACTAAGATTTTCACGCTCTTTTTTCTGAAACTCTTTAAATTCACGTTCTAGTCTTGCAATATTATTTGTACGTTCCATAAGATCTTTTTCAGCTTTTGAAATCGCTTCATCATAGCTCTTTTTTGCCTCAAATTCAATCTCTTTTGCTCTTATATTGCTACGTTCTAGCAGAGTCTCTGCTTCATTTTCTATGGCTTTGGCTTTGGCTTTAGCCTGTTGCACATATATATCAAAATTTGCACTGCTAAGGCGTTTTGATATAAAAAATCCTATCGCGCCGCTAAATATAGCAACGCCTCCTCCTAAAAGCATCTCGTTTAACATTATAGTTTCCTCTAACGCTATAGCACCGATGCGGAGTAATTAACAGATCCGCCGAAATATCATAATCATCACATATATTTTTAGTTGTTTTACACATATTAGATTGTACAAATATAATTTTTGGTCTCTTTGGCAACTTTTCAAAAAAACGGTCATACATTCCTTTGCCAAAACCTATTCGACGTGCTCTACCATCAACTCCGACAACCGGCACTATAGCTATATCAATATTTTTATTTTTTTTAAATGACTGCATAGGCTCAAAAATCCCAAAAGATTTTCTCTGCATAGGCAATCTATATGCTACCATTTTGAAACTTTCAGCTTCCATAAAAGGAAGATATATATCGTAACATTTTCTAAGATGATGTAACAATTTAGTAACATCAGCTTCAATATTAAGCGGATAATACATCAATATCTTTGCACCGCTTACATGTAAGCTCTCTATAGCACTTAAAAGTCTGTTTTGCAACAAAGCATCTGTATATATCTTATTATGCTTTGAAGCACTACGAATTTTAGACAGACACTCTTGCCTAAACTTTGCTTTTGTTAGCAACATTAAATCTCTTTTTTATTATAATCTCATAATTTTATATCAAAAAGGCTTTAAATGTTAAAAAGTATCTTATTTGTAGTTATTTCGGTTTTCATCTATACAGGTTGTAGTGATAATAAAAAAGATGTTATCCAAGAGGCAAACTCTATGGTGGCTAGTAATGTATATAAACTTCGTGACACTCAAAACAGAGTATATAAAGTTACTAAAAAAGCGGATGAATTTCACATAGAGGGTTATGATAACAGAGTTGTTATATATGATATTTTCGCCACTTGGTGTCCACCATGTAGAGCTGTTGCACCTCACTTAAATAAATTTCAAGAAGAGTTTAAAGATGATATTTTAGTTCTTGGCGTAACAATTGAAGATGATAAAACAGATGCCGATTTTATCAAATATGCAGATAAATACGGCGCTCACTATCCTATCATAAACTCCAAAGCAAACAGAGCTTTTACAAATGCTATAGCTTCATCTATAAATGTCGGTTCTGGTTTTCCTATACCTCTTATGGTTATGTATAAAAATGGAAAATATATAACTCACTATGCCGGTGCCGTTCCTCCTGAGATGATTCGTGCCGATATTCGCAGAGCATTAGGAAAAAAATAGATGCTAGGTTGGCTCTCTAAAACTGTCGGTGCTATACAGAGTGTAGCTCCTGAAAAAAAAGTTACTTTTAGCAAAGATGAACTTGAAGATGTTTTACTTGAAGCTGATGTTGAGTATGATTTAGTAGAGATAATACTGCGTGAGCTACATGGTGAGAAGATAAAACGTGAACAGGTTCGCTCAAAACTGCTTGTAGCTTTAACATGGGCAAAATATGAGTTACCGGAGTATGAAACACCATTTGTAGATCTGATAGTCGGTGTTAACGGTGCCGGTAAAACTACTACTATCTCAAAACTTGCCTCACACTATCTTAGTGAAAATAAAAAAGTGCTTTTGGGTGCCGCTGACACATTTAGAGCAGCTGCCATAGAGCAACTGACTCTCTGGGCAGATCGCTTAAATATCCCAATAGTATCTACACAACAAGGACATGATCCATCAGCAGTCGCTTTTGACGCTATAAAATCAGCCAAGGCAAAAAAGATAGATCATGTGATTATAGATACGGCAGGAAGACTGCACACGCAAAAAAATCTCTCATCCGAACTTCAAAAAATTGTCCGTATCTGTTCAAAAGCACACGAAAATGCTCCTCATCGTAAGATGCTTATTATTGACGGTACACAGGGAAATTCTGCTATTACACAAGCAAGAGCATTTAATGAGATGATAGATATAGATGGAATAATAATCACAAAACTTGATGGAACTGCCAAAGGTGGCTCTATATTTTCAATAGCTTATGCACTTAAACTGCCTATCTTGTTTATAGGAGTCGGAGAGCAACCTACCGATTTGATAAGCTTTGATAAATACCGGTTTGTAGATAGTTTTTTAGATGCTATATTTGTCAGTGAAAAAACGGACAAGCCGACCTTTGGTGCAGAAGACAAAACCGAAGCAGACCGAACAATAGAGCCTGAAAACAGAGAAGAAGCAGTGCCTAGCAGACCTAGTGATGAAGATATAAGAAGATTACACGCTTTAAAAGATGATGATAAACGCCAACTGATTAAGAGACTAAACAGTGATGGTTATGATATGCTCTCTCAACACTTCGTTCGCAATCAAAGTACATGGAATGACTATAAACTTACAGTAAATGAAGAGAAGTGTCAATGGGAAATTCATGATAAAGATGGTTCAATTTTAAAATATTATCCTCTGTAATGCGTACACTATCTCTTGTATTTATACTTATCATTACTCTCTATGCCGATAAAGATGGAAATGGAAAATGTTGGCAAAGAGAGAAAATTCAAGAGCTTCAAAATATAAAAAACTCTAAAAAACATACAGAATATGGGACTCTTAGTAAGGGTATTGATGAGTACGATTATTACTATTTTACACCAAACATAGACTCTAAATTTGATATGATATTTACAAGCAATGAAAAAGTGAGCTTACATGTAGGAGTCGCTTGTGATGATGGCTCAATCTTAAATGAGAACAATGATACAGAGTTTGTTATCTTAAATCAAGACATTAAAGAGACAATCCACATACTTGTAAAAGCTCAATCAAAAAAACTTACTTCATATAAAATATATGTCAATTTGTCATTAAAAGATGATAACTCTACAAAGATAGACTACAATAGTGATTACGGTTCACATTTCAACTGTACTTTGATAAACGGTAACGTTACATGTAAACGATAAAGGTAAAGATATTATGGCAAAGAAAAAAGTACTCTTTGAGTGTCAGCATTGTGGTTTTTCTACAACAAAATGGATGGGAAAATGCACAAATTGTGGAGCTTGGGACTCATTTGTAGAGCTTTCACAACAACAGCAAGAGATCATAAAATTAACCTCTAACTCATCACCTGTAAAAAGTAAAGCTCTAAGCATTAAAGATATTACACATACACAGGTTCAACGCTTTACATGTAACGATGTAGAACTCGATACGGTTTTAGGCGGCGGAATTGTTCCGGGTTCTCTTACTCTTATAGGCGGCAGCCCGGGAGTGGGAAAATCGACCTTGCTTTTAAAGATAGGTGCAAATATAGCAAAAGATGGTAAAAATGTACTCTATGTAACAGGTGAAGAGAGCGAAGGACAGGTAAAATTACGTGCAAATCGTCTAAATGCAAATGAAGATAGATTGTATCTGCTTAGTGAGATAAGATTAGAGCATGTTTTGGCAGAGTTGCAAAATCGCTCTTATGAATTTATCATAATCGACTCCATTCAGACTATATATTCAGAGAGTATCTCATCTGCTCCGGGTTCTGTTACGCAAGTCAGACAGATAACTTTTGATTTAATGCGTCTAGCAAAAGATAAAAAGATAGCCATATTTCTCATAGGTCATATCACAAAAGAGGGTTCTATAGCAGGTCCAAGAGTCTTAGAGCATATGGTAGATACTGTTTTATATTTTGAGGGAGACAGCTCTCAAGAGCTTAGAATATTAAGGGGCTTTAAAAATCGCTTTGGTCCAACAAGCGAAATAGGTGTTTTTGAGATGAGAAGCGAAGGACTTATATCTGCAAAAAATATCTCTTCTCGTTTTTTTAACCGTAATAAAACACAGAGCGGTTCTGCCTTAAGCGTTGTAATGGAAGGTTCTCGCCCTATTATATTAGAAGTTCAAGCCCTAGTAAGTGACTCACATATGCCAAATCCAAAACGTCAAGCCACCGGATTTGACAATAACAGATTAAATATGCTTTTAGCACTCTTAGAGCGTAAACTAGAGATTCCTCTAAACGGTTATGACGTATTTATAAATATCTCAGGTGGCATAAAAATAACAGAAACTTCTGCTGATTTAGCCATACTCGCAGCCATAATCAGCAGTTTTAGAGACCGAAGCATCTCCAAAGAGACTGTATTTATAGGAGAGGTCTCGCTTGTTGGTGATATTCGTGAAGTTTACGGACTAGATACAAGACTAAAAGAGGCACATCTTCAGCAGATAAGCAGAGCTTTAGTTGCTAAAAAACCTAGTGAAAAGCAGAGTGTAAAATGTTACGAAATAGATGAGGTCAGTAAACTTCTTGAGTGGTTTTAACAAAACTTTATAAGTAATAGATGTATAATTTCCACAAATAAACATAAAGAGATTACCATATGAAACAGTGCAATATAGATGCTATCTATCATGGAGAGGAGAGATATTCAAAATTATCTCTAGCTTATAAAACAGAACAAGAGCATCAAGACATAGAAAAAGCCATAAGTGAAGCTACAAAAGATTTTGCTTTAACTCCTCAAATCTACACAACTCCCGTATCAAACGGTAAGAGAGTTATTGTTATAGAATTTCATGATGATTATGATAGAAATGCAGGTGAAATTTTTGACAAAATGCTTAATATTTTAGGTATTGAATGTTGCGAGTAGAGTAAATTATGCATGAATTCGCTCAAGGAAATGAACTTTTTCAACGTAGCTATTTTAAACAAAATGAAAAAGAGCTTTTAGAGTTAGTAGAGCGTGGACAAAATCCAAAAGCTCTATTTATCGGATGTTCCGACTCACGTGTTATTCCTGATTTGATGATTCAAACCAAACCGGGTGATCTTTTTGTGGTGAGAAACATAGGAAATTTTGTTGCCCCTTTTAAACCTGATGAAGATTATCATGCGACAGCTTCGGCTATCGAGTATGGAGTAAATATTTTAGAAGTTTCTGAGATAATAATCTGCGGACATACACACTGTGGAGCTATTAAATCACTATTTAAACCGGAACAGACAAAAAATTATATTCATATTAAAAAATGGTTAGAGCTAGGTGAACGTGCAAAAAGTTTAGCTATGATAAGCCAGAGTGAAAATTCGGATGAAGAGGTTTTGCTTCGCATGACAGAGAAATTTTCTATCATCTCACAAATTGATAATCTTCTCACATACCCATGTGTAAAACTAGCTGTAGAGACTGGGAAAATTCATATACACGGCTGGTATTATGATATTGAAAACGGTAATATTGACTATTATGACCCAGAGAGCTATTCATTTAAACCTTTAAGTGATTTACCAACCGATATACAAAAAGATAGCTGATAAAAAGTAGTTTGTTATAAATATAGCCACAGCAGAGTAAACAACTGCTGCGATAGTTGATTGTCCAACTCCCCTTGCTCCGCCACTTGTAAAATAACCGACATAACTGCCTATTGAACTGACTATAAAACCAAAAACAGCAGCTTTAATAAGACCTGTTCCTATATCGCTAAAGCTGCCTAAACGCATAATCGTATCTTGATAAGCAGAAGCATTAACATCTAAAACGGTAATAGAGATAAGATAAGCACTGCTAACAGCCACAAAATCAAACCATAAAACCAAAAGAGGCAGAGAGAGTGTTGTAGCGATAATACGAGGAACAATAAGATAAGCCTTAGAGTCAACACCTAAAATATCTATGGCATCTATCTGCTCTGTAACACGCATAGTTCCAAGCTCTGCCGCCATCGCACTAATAGAGCGTGATATAAGCATCAACGAGGCAAAAACAGGACCAAGCTCTTTAGTGATAGATACAAAGATTGTATATCCCATAAAACTCTCAACACCAAATTCATGAAAACCGTTATATAACTGTATCGCCTCAACCATTCCCGTAAAAAGTGCTGTTAGACTAACAACACCTAGAGTTCCAAATCCTATGGTTTCGATTTGACGCAACATAAGATGAGTGCGTCTATAAAAGAGTGGGATACGCTTCCAGATAGCACCCTGAAATATAATAAACAGACCAAACTTTTCAATACTTTTATAAAATTTTAAAAATGGACTTCCGACAAAACTTAAAGCTGATTCAATCATTTAAATAATATCCTTTATGTACGATATTGTAGCTAATAAATTCTGAGTTTTAGACATTTCGTGTTATACTCACAAAAAATATTTTAAAGGTAAATCTATCATGGCTGAAGAGACTACTGAAGAGACTACGCAAGAAGCACCCAAAGAGAAGAAATCTAGTTCACTGGTTTTAATAATCGTCATAGTTGTACTCATCTTAGTTATCTTGGTTGGTGCTGTTGTTGCTATCTTGTTTATGGGTGGAGATGATGAAGAGGCAGCTGTCTCAAATGCTCCGGTAGCACAAGAGAGAAGTGTAAATGACAACAAGCAACAGCAGAGATTAACCTCTGGCTCAGGAAGAAAAACAGGCTCATTTGCCGAAATTGGACCTATGTTTCCACTAGATACGTTTACGGTTAATCTTCTTAGTGAAAGTGGAAGACGTTATCTTAAAGTACAGATGAATCTTGAGCTAAGCGGAGAGGAGTTAGGTGCAGAACTTGATACTAGAAAAGCTGTTATTCGTGATATTATCATTCGCCTGTTATCATCAAAATCGCTAGAGGAGATCTCAACATCAAAAGGCAAAGAGAAGCTAAAAGATCAGATAGTAGATCAGTTAAACATGCGTTTAAAAGATGGCAAAATAAATAACGTCTATTTTACAGAGTTTGTTGTTCAATAAGTGATAGGAATAGACTTAGTCAAAATCTCTCGCATGAAAGATATGATTGATCGTTTTGGAGAGAGAGCGTTAAATAGATTTCTATGTGATGAAGAGATTTTACATGTAAAAAACCACAAAACAGCTGCCGGTTTATGGGCAGCAAAAGAGGCGTGTTCAAAAGCTTTGGGTACAGGAATAGGCTCTAAATGCGGTTTTCATGATATAAATATATATAAAACCCCAAAAGGTGCCCCAAAACTTAGATTATCTAAACATTTGATTGATGACTTCAATATAATAGACACATCTGTCTCTATAACACACGATGGAGAGTATGCTATCGCTGTAGTGGCTATAGAGTCATCATCCCCCACCGACAAAATCTAAAAGCTCAACCGTGTCACCGTCTTTTAACTGATGCTCACTCCACTTATCTTGTTTTACTATATCCATATTTACAGCTGCCGCCATAACTTTTCCCTCAAGATTTAACTCTTGCATCATCTGTAAAAGAGTCTCATTCTCTTTACATGTAACATTTTTGCCATTAACTTTAAGTGTCACTATTTTTCCTAAATCTAATACATTTAAACCTCTCACCAAGCATATCCGGCATAATAAGGTATTTTACTTTTTCCAACTCTTGTCTATATATCTTCTCATCGCTCTTATCTTTTAATATCTCCAAAAGCTCCATTATTCCCATATCTACCAAAGCACTCATTTGAGCTTTTAACTCTATAAACTCTATATCTGCCTCTTCAAAAGCATCTTTCACATGCTCAAATGTCACATCATAAGTTAGATCACTATTTGCAAATAGAGCAACTCTATCTAAATCATCTTCAAAAAACGGATAGACTTTATGTTTATCATAGATTCTTAAAGAGAAATCAGGTCTTGCCGTCATCTCTCCATAATCAAAGCTCATAAACTCAAACTTTTTGGCGGCGGTTGCCATCTCTAAAGCAAACTCTTCATACCCGATAGCTATCTCTCCTCTATCTTTATAGTACTTTTCAGCCTTTTGACTTACCCACTCATCTGTAACATCAAACTCTATCTTATGATTTTCAACTCTTGCTATCTTACCTTTGTAAAAAAGCTCACAGGCAAATGCGTCAAATATCTCATTTGCAATAAAAAAAGCGTTATCTACATCCAACTCACTCAGACTCTTTACATGTAAGAGTTTAATAACATCACCAAAACACTCTTTAAAATACTCTCTCTGCCTTACCTGCATAGATTCAAAACGCTCAACTATAACAAAAGAGAGACTCTTTAAAAGTTCTGGTTTTAAAGTGTAGATAAACTCTATAATATCTGCTAAAAGGTAGCCATGATGAGCCCCAATCTCGCAGATAGTGGCGTCCTCTTTTAAAAACCCATCTTCATACAGAGATACAATATGTTTAGCAACCGTTCCGCCAAAAAATTTTGATGAGCTTACAGAGGTGTAAAAATCACCCTCCTTGCCTATACTTTTATATTTTGAGTAGTAGCCATTATCGCCATATAGCCACTCACTCATATATTCACTAAACTTCACCGCTCACCTTCTCATACAGCTCAAGTAGTTCAAGTTGCTTATCGTAATCATATATTTTTATATTTATCTTCTCTATCTCTAAAGAGTTTTTCATACTCTCTAAGTCATACTCTGTCTTGTATCCACTTTTGTATAACACCTGCGTATCGTGAAGCAGAGTCTCATATAGTTGCAGATTTTCCCGTGCTAAAGCTATCTTTTTGTCTATATTTTTTAAGTTATGTGACACTTTTTCAAAGAGTGCGTTTAGCTCACGCTTTGAGTCTTGCAGATCTATTTTTGACTTTAACAGATCTACACGAGAACTCTCTATATCTCTAAATGTATTGATATTTAGAGGCATACTAGCACGTAAGCCGTAGCTGTAATACCTTGTTTCACCGGAGTACCCCGCTCCCGTATTACCAAATTGGAAATTTTCGCTTCTATCCCACTTATAAGAGCCGTTAAGAGAGATTGTCGGAAAATATTTTGCCATAGTGACATTTTTCTGATAATAGTTACGCTCTATAGTGCTTTTTTGCAATTTTATATCTATGTTATGTTCTAAAAATTCATCTTTTTTGAGATATTTAAGATACGGTATAGCTGTTGTTTTATAATCATTGTCACTGATACTCTCAAAACTAGACACCAAGCTCTCTTTTGCCGTTTGTAGGTCGTAAAGAGCCTGTATAACGATATTTTTCTGGATAATTGCATTATTTAAAAATCCAGAGTCCAACTGACCATTAATATACTGCTGACGTTTTTGCTTAAGATTTATCTTTGAGTTTGCTATCTGAAAGTTCTGCTTTTGTATCTGAAGCTCACTGCGTTTTATCTTCATAAGAAGAGATACCGCCTGTTTAATCAATGCCCGTTTTTGTCTGTTTATACTAAGGGTATTTGTATCGTATGAGAGTTTTGAATACTTTATACCAAAATAGATACCGCCAAATCTAAAAATAGGCTGATCTATGGATATAGCAGCGTTCATAGAGGTCTGTTCGTTATCATAAGGGCTGCTTTTTTGATAAGAGTAGCTCATCTGAACAGGAGATATCCAAGAGTCACGAAGCTTTAGCGACTCCTCTTTGGTTTTTGTATAATCTAGTGCAAAGTTATCTCTTTTTAATGTAGATAGATAACTCTCTAAAGATAAATTTTCATCATCTGCTATGGCAACATTATATAGAAGCGATAGCGTTATCAAGGCGAAAGAAGCCCTCATCCATTTCTCCTTTTGAGATAGTTAAAGGTGGCAGTAGTCTTAGCGTATTTTTACCTGCTTTAAGCACTACAACACCCTCTTTTAGTGCATTTGAGATGATTTTAGCAAGAGTATCACCATCTCTAACACGCAGACCACGCATCATTCCAAAACCTACGCTCTTTAAAAATATATCTGGATACTTTATGTGTAACCTGTTTACACCTTTTTCAAAATACAGTAGTGCTTCATCAAGCTCCCCGCTATCTTTATACTCATTTAGTATCTCTATCACAGACAAAGCGGCAGTTGAAGAGAGATAGTTACCTCCAAATGTTGAACCGTGATCTCCTGCAGAGAGTATATCTTTGTGTGAAGTCATAACAACACCGATAGGCACACCTCCGCCAAGACCTTTTGCCAAAGTGATAATATCCGGCTCAATATCATAAAGATTTGAAGCTAAAAACTCTCCTGTTCTATAGATTCCTGTCTGAACTTCATCTACTATTAGTAATATATTTCTATCTTTTAACATCTTAGCAAGAGCTTGAACTTTATCTCTATCTAGCGGTTCAACTCCGCCCTCCCCTTGTACTAGCTCTATCATAACAGCTACTGTGTGAGAATCAAGCATAGACTCAATCTCATCAATATCTTTTGCATACACAAAACCATCAGGAAAAGGTCCAAAAAAGTTGTGCATGGACTCTTGGGCTGTCGCTTTTACCGTTGTGATAGTTCTTCCGTGAAATGAGTGTTCAAGTGTTATTATCTTGTAGCGTTTTATCTTTCCGTCAACTTCACCATACTTTCTAGCTATCTTTATAGCTCCTTCATTCGCTTCTGCACCGCTATTTCCAAAAAAACATCTCATATCATATCCACTACTCTTTACTATAGCTTCTGCTGCTTTTATCTGAGGCTCTATAAGATACAAGTTTGAGATATGAGTAATATTTTTAATCTGTTCACAAAGAGCATTTGATAACTTCTCATTGGAGTGACCGACACTGACAACTGCAATTCCGGACATAAAGTCTATATACTTTTTTCCCTCACTGTCTGTCAAAGTGGCATTTTCACCTTTAACAAATGAGACATCTGCTCTTGCATAAGTTGCTAACACATACTCTCTGTCTAAATCTTTTAACATATTTCTACCTTTACTTTATTTTCTTGATATGCAGCATTTAAGCCGTCATAACTAAGTTTTGAACTTGTCAGTCTATTGACATTAGGAGTACCGCTATAGATTAAGATACAATCTTTTCGTAAATTATCATCAAATTTTACATCCAGCTCTATAGAGCCGTTTTCAGAAATTATACGTACTTTTTGAGTTTCAAGATAGCCGTTGCATGAGTTAATATATACATTTTTTTCACGATAAAACTGAGAGTTCAAGCTACGTGGACTCTTACATGTAAGCAAGAAAAAATCTCTCTTCATATCAAAACCAAAGTCTAGCTCATCTAAAAAAACAAACTCTCCATCATCCGTATCAAAACCATCTTCATAAGGTCTCTCTTTTCTACTCTTTACATGTAAGAGGCGTGACTCAAAATACTCAAGGTACTCTCTCTCACTCTTTAACTCTATACCAAATGCACTGCACAGATAAGAGCTTAGTTCATATTCACTAACTCCTATATCACTATCTATCTGTTTTGGCATCTTTAGCAGGTCATTTGAGCCGTAGCTTGAGCGAATATCATCTTTTTGCAAAAAGGTCTTTGCAGGTATAACTAGTTCTGCTGCTTTTGAACTCTCATTCTCATACAGACCAAAATAGACTATCTCTTTTACGCTCTTTAACTCTTTTTCAACTCTATTTGTATCTGGCATCTGAGAGAGAGGATTCATACCCTGTATAAAAACCAGATCAAACTTACCAAACTCTATATTTCCAACACTCACACGTGGAGCTTTTTGATTAAACGGGGAGACAATGCCCTCTGTAGAGCTTCCTAAAAAGTTTACTCCGCTTCCTCTGCCTAAGAGAACGCCAAAAGCATCTATAGCTCTCATAACATCCGCACCGTTACGGTACTTTTGAACTCCTACACCGACTAAGATAGCCACTCTTTTATCTCGTATAAGCTCTAGTACATCTCCTATCTGACCTAATGTCACATCTATCTTATCCAATGTCTTTTTGATACGTATAGATTGTGTAAGTTCATAATAATCTTGATACTCACTGGCAAATTTTTCCAAATATTCACTATCTTCAAGCCCCTCTATAATCAAAAAACGGCTAAGCAGAAGTGCTAAATGCAGGTCGCCATGAGGCTTTATCTGTATAAAACACTCCGCCTTATCTGCTAATTTTGTTTTTACAGGGTCTATAACAATAACACTCTTGTCTTTTATGAGTGGTAAATAGTGTGAATTTGTCACATGAGCATTTCTTCCCCAAAATATAACGACATCACACTTTTGTATCTCTTTTGGAGATAGTAAAAAGTTACTTCCTCTGCCTTGTAAAATTCCAGCTTCTCCCGCTCCGTCACATAGACTTCCCTGCGTTAAAGTTGCACCGTAAGATGAGAAAAAATGATCACTCACTCCCTGCATAAGAGCAAAATTACCGTGTCCTCTTAGATGTAAAATACGGCTTGTCTGTGTATTTTGCACTCTCTGTTTTAAGATTGACAAAGCTTCATCCATACCTATCTCTTCACCTCTATATCTAGGCTTTTGAATTCTCTGATGTTTTTCATAATGGTTTAGATGAGGACATAAAAAGCCTTTAGTTAAGGGGTGATTTTTGTCTCCGCTAAGCTTTTCATCTTCATAAATAATGCTACAAGCATCATAACAATCAAGCGGACATGCACTCTTATTCATCTTTGAAATCAACCTTAACAAGTCTTGAAAACTCTTTTGGTGAGTCTATAACTATCTGTACTTTATAGCTTGAGAGATGTTTTTCATCTGCTATATTCCAGATACGGTCTATCTTATACTTACTTTTTTTGCCATCTATGTAGAGTATCTTACTTTTAATATCTGCTATCTCTTTTGCTGAAACATACAGAGTCAATATAGCATGAGAAACATCAGCTATCTTTGCCAATGGAGTTGAAGGCACAACAACTTGACCGGGCTTAACTAGTAGAGAGTACAGAGTATAGGATTTTGCACTTAAATGCTTATCTGATATAGTACGTTTAAGCTGTGCTAGACGCAACTGTAAGTCATTTATCTGTGTTTTTAAAGAGATTATCTCTTTATCTAGTGAGATAAGTGCATTTGAAGAGGCAACCACATCATAAAACTCTCTATCTTTCTCCACAGAGGACTTTATCTTTAAATCTTTTATGCGTTCATAATTTTTTCTCTTTCGTTTGTTTACCTCTTCATAATTTTTTTTCAAATCTTCATCTAATTTTAGAGTTACATGTAAGAGTTCTATCTTCTTTTGTATGCTCTTTTTTTCTATAACATTAAGCTCATCATCTATGATAATATACTCATCATCTCCAAGTACAGAACCCTCTCTCTTCTCATCTGTAAAGAGAACGAGTCCCGATACATTTGATGAGACGGTACGAATCTCATAAGGCTCAACTTTGGCATAATACTCTTTTGCCTGTAGTAGATTTAGTGTTATTAAAAGTAAAATTACTATATATTTCATCTTTTTCCCCTGTTTATTTAACGACTGTCGTGAGCAATAATTTTTCCGCTAGGATAAATCATTGGTCTCCTCGGAGACTGTAAAAGAACTCAATCTCAAACACTATAAAATATTTTACCAAAATCACCCTAAAATCATCGTGAAGCTATAAGAGAGAATAATTTAACCCAAATAAGGGAGAAAATAGTAGCGTATATCTCGTGGTTTGGATTTAATTTAGGCTAAATTAGGAGGTTTTTGGACTAAGTTCACAGTCTCTTGTTATAGACACTACAATATACTACCTAAGTCTAACTCTTGTAAAAACTTATTATGCTCATCTGTATATTTTTCAATATCCTTTTGAATATCTTTTAAATTTTCATTTACATCTTTTAAATCTATCTTTTTTTCAGGTTTTGCCGTGCTAATATATCTTGAAATATTGAACTCAATATAAAGACAAAAAGAACTCTCATTAAAGATGGACAGCCGGTATTTTTTAATATGGCGACTTGTAGTCTTTAACATATATAATATTTACTCCCTGTCCTGTCTCTTTTACATCTACGTCCAATCTTACATTTTTATTTAAATTCATCTGTAAAACCATAGAGAAAATATCATCATTTTTTAAAACGATACGAACATCTCGACTGACTCTTGTACCTACTTCAAAGCCTACTCCACCATCTTTTTTGCTAAGAAGGTTTAGAGTATCTATTCTTAAACCTGTTGTATCTCCTATCATCTGTTTAAGACCTGTGCCTAAAAATATATTTGCGGCATTTATACCGTTTGTATTACTACTGTCACTATCAAAACTGCTATTTGCCGGAGTACCAAAAAGAAGATAACTTATGATGTCGCTTTGACTCATTGGAGGATTTGATGTAAAAAGCAGTACGGGAGATGTGAGAGTATTTGTTACATATATATCTATCTCATTTAGATCTATCACATAAAAAAGGTGTAGATTTAAGTAAGGGTTTATCTCTGCTCCATCAAAATATATCTCACTTTTTAAAATATCATATTTAGCTCCAGAGTTATATACAACTCCAGATTTTGCCTCAAGCCACCCTAAAAGCTCTATCTCACCCAGAGGCTCTTTATATACCGTCACATCTGGCTTAAAATATACATCAACATCTCTACTCTTATAGTGAACTTTTTGCTGTGATGATACCCGTATATTTAAAAATACAGGTGTTTTTTGAGGAGGCTTCACATCTTCTAAGAGAACTATATCGCTGTCTGTAACTATGCTTGATGGTTTTGGTTTGTATGTTATTAGTGTATTTTTAAGTTCAACATCTCCCTCTATGGAAGTTAGATTGTCATCATGTTTAGCTTTTACATGTAAACTGACATCAGAAGTTATATCTTTCTCTTTAAGATGATAAGAGTCGGCATCTGCATTCAAAAATAGCTTATTATTATCAAGGTTATACTCTCCTGTAACTTTTATGCCATCATTTATCCATAGTTTGTCTATCTTAATCTCTCTCTCTTTAAGATAGATACGTGAAGCTCTTGTAGCAAAAATATCTCTATCATATAGATTAAACTTATATCTGTCTATCCACAAAGAGCCATCTTTCACACTAAGTAAAAAGTCTGCATCTGTTCCATAAACCATACTGTCTTGATTGCTCATACCTAAGTACCAAGGCAGATATATACTACTCTTTACATGTAAACTATCATCAATCATAAAAGTAGCATTCATATCAACTTCACAATCAAACTTACTTCCCTTAGGCAAGTGCATATCATATACACTGCTAATGGCTGTATATAGTGATGGGATGTTTGAGCTAAGATGTATCAAAGTACGATTTTCATCATAATTTCCGTTAAAATTAAAATCTGATGTAGAAAATGTACCCCAGCCTCTTATCTGCTTCTTATCATCAAACATAGTTACAAACAGCTCTTGAGAGTTGAGATAAAGCATTGAATTTTCAAAACTAAAATCTGTAATTAGATGAATATTATCTATATTTTTAACAGGTATAGACTTCCAAAACTTCGTATCACCATCTGTTTTTATAACCCCATCAGTAGAGAAGTGTTTAGAGCTATAGGTAAAATTACCGTCATAAAGCGTATGTGACGTATCGGCTTGTATAGAGCCTGAGAGAGTATCTTTATCAACGCTGTAATTAGCCTCTATATCTGTAGAGACCGGGTATTTTTTTAGTGACGGCGGTACGTCCGGTAAAAAGTCCAAGTTTAACTTATCTATTTTACTTTTCAAAGTAAAAGTATTAAAATCATCACTTAAAACGATAGAGTTACTACAGTTTGTATCTATCAGCAGAGAAAGAGATGATGAGTTTACGTCAAGATTGGCATCTACATCACTAAATGGAAGCAGATATTCACTCTTTTTGATGTTTACATGTAAATCATCTTTTACGCTGTTATTAAATCCTACGAAAAGATTATGGGTGATATTTGCACTGTTTATGCTATCATTTATATCGTGATTTACATCCAGATGTACAAACATATCGTTGTAATTATATGAGGCATTTATATCTACATTGTCTATAAATATATCTCTATTTTTCATCTTTAAAGTATTAATCCGTGTGTTTAAAGAGATGGCATTTATATCTGCTGAAGTGATATTTATATC
>WFND01000121.1 GCA_015484575.1 Helicobacteraceae bacterium | reverse complement strand
TGAATCTATTGCACGATTGACGACTATGAATATCTGTATGGTAAACAAGATACTAAAGAGTGCTATTATAAGTGATAAATGATTTTTAAATGACTTCATAGATAGAACCTGCTTCAATATGAAAATGTTTATAATCTACATTTATACTCTCGGGTATATGGTGAGTTACCGCTACAACCGTAGTTTTTAGCTGTGTATTTGCACCTTCAAGAAGTTTCCAGATAAGATCAGAGGAGTAATCATCAAGATTTCCCGTAGGCTCATCAGCTAAAATCATGATTGGATTGTGTGCTAAAGCTCTAGCCATTGCGATACGCTGTTGCTCTCCACCACTTAATTCCGGTGGATATTTTCCACTTTGATGTGTCATTTTTACATGATTTAGCAGTTTTTCTACCTGCATATCGCTGACATCTTTCGCATATCCAGATATGATAAGAGGAAGCATTATGTTTTTCTCTATCGTCCACTCTTTAACAAGTTTATAATCTTGAAATACAATGCCAAGATGGCGTCTCAAAAAGTTTAACTTCTTTGACTCTATACCTTTCATCTCAACACCACCGACTATAAGTGAGCCTTGCTGAGGCTCTAGGGCACCAAAAAAAGACTTTAGCAGAGTGGATTTTCCACTACCGCTAGCTCCTGTTATAAATACAAAACTGCTAGACTCTATGGAGAGTTGAATATTGTTTATAATACTCTCATCTTTATTGTAAGCTAGAGTTAGATTTTGTGCGTATATGACCTTATCCATGTAGCAACTCTTTTAAATGATTATGAATTTTGTAGTTTGTAGCTGAAGAGACCGGAGCTTGTGGATAATACTTACATGTAAGCTTGTCTATTATTATATACAGATGCTCTGGTCTGTTAAAGCTACCCATTGCCAAACGACAGACAAGACGCTTATTATCACTCTCATAAAGTCTCTCAAAGTGTATGAAACCATCTTCAAAACGTCTGGTTGTGCCGTTTAGCTCTGTAAGTTTCTCTCTTGTCGGCATTATATCTGTTAATGAAAAATCATAAGATTTATTTAGAGGCTCTGAGCTGTTTTTTGCAATCATAGTAATATCGTAGATATTTTTTTCCATACGCTTCCAGCGGTCTTCATATTTGCTACTGACTGCTATATCTCTGTTTTTATTTATCTGTAAGGAGATACTCTCTCTTGATATAAATGTCTCATACGAATAGGCGTAATAGTTCTCACTGTCTGTTCTAAGCTCAAGAGTGCCTTCTGGTATCAAAACCCTCTGTGCTTCATCTATAAAGCTCTTAGATATAACACGTCTGTTTGGTTTTTTATCCCAAGGAACCGGAAAGTGGACAAATATCTTTCCAACGCTGTTTGAGTGAACCAACTCCAGAAAAAGACGAGCATCATAGTCTAAAACCAAAATATTATCAAGCTTCTGTATGGAGATCTGTTTTAAAACCTGCTCGATAGATGCTTTATGTATCTCTATGCCGATAAAAAGGATGTCTGGATTGTTTCTGGCTTGGTGGATAAGATGTCGTCCTGAACCAAACCCTACCTCTATCTGTATCTCTTTATCTGTTTGAAACTCATCTGCAAAATATTTTATATCTCGCAATGCTGTATCATTTTCTAAGTGGATATTTTTTCCGCTCTCATCTACATTTGAGTCTATTATCTCTGAATTGCTCAATTTTGCATAGGCTAAAAGAGCGTGTTTTATGAGATAATTTGGAGAAGGTCTGGTTATCTTGTCGCTCTTTATAAGTGTTTTGTCTTTCGTCTCTTTTACTAAAAGAAAGAAAGACTTTCTCTCATACTTTACGGCTATGAGTTTCTCATCGTTATGTTTTAGATTTGTTGCTATAAATTCAAACTCAATTTCACCATCTCTATCTGGCAGCTTAAGTCTGTTAAATGCCTTTACATGTAAGTGGGGCATATTTTACTCTGCCTTTAAAACAAGAGATACCGGCTCTGAAGGTTCAGAGGCAATACCGTACTGATTTACGGCACTAACTTGATACTCATAAGAGACATCAGGCAGTATCTCTCTATCCGTAAATGACTCTTCTTGAATATTTTTTATCTTACGTATGGTACTTTTTAACCAACTCTCTTTTTTTGTTTTTATCAGAGTGTAACTTCGTGCTTCATTGTCAGCTTTTTTCCAACTTAAAACTGCCTTGTGTCCTTTGATAACTCCTGAAAAAGAGAGCGGAGTTTTAGGTTTTGCTAATGTCATGCCTTTAACGGGATTTTTTTGCATAAGACTCTCAAGCCCATCACTATCAACAGCGGTCACCTTGTAAAAATAGACCTTTGCATCTTCATCTATCTTATCATTAAAAGAGGTCTCTGTCAGTTTGACGTGATAATCATATCCGGTATCTCTGCTACTAGAGCGATATATCTTGTAGTATGCTAGATTTTCACGTTGACTAGGATCCCATGAAAGAAGAATTTTTCTTGGAAGTTCATGTGTGGCTTGAATATTTTGTACAATATCAGGCAGTGGTTTTGTGACTACCGTTGCTATCTCACTTGGAGTCGATTTTATATTGTCATAAGTGATGGCAAAGAGTCTGTATTGATAAGTCTTATTATCTTTAAGAGCTGTATCAATATATTCAGCATTTAAGCGACCTTGTACTGTAGCAACTGTTTTAAATTTTGTATCTTCTTTTAATTTTCTCTGTATCTCATAAGCCTTGATTTGTGTATCTGTATGTGGTCTCCAGATAAGTTTGGCACTTCTGGGCATATTTCCTATAGAGCGAAAAAAACTTACCGATGGAATACGGGGCAGGGTACTTGCATGATATGTTTTGCTTCCTACCGATCTGGCTTTATCGGCATTGTAGCTGGTAAAACGGTAAGCATAACTTGTGTTTGGTTTTAAACCTGTATCGACATAATGCGTGGCGTATGGACTCTTTATCTCTGCTATGCGTTTTAGTTTTTTATCTTTATCATTTTGATTTGAGCGGTAGATATAAAAACCTTTGACTTTTGGGTCGTTTACGCTTTTCCACTCAAAAGCTATGGCAGTCATCTCACTTATGTGACCGTTTATAACCGGAGTAGCTAAACTTTTATCTATAACATCTTTAGCCGGTACATCAGGCTGTTTTGTACATCCACTAAAATAAAGTGTCATCAAAATGATGGCTAAAAGTTGAAGGCTGTGTAGCTTCATTAAGGCTCTCCTGATTAAAATTTGAGTTTAAATACTCTTGCATCTGTTGTGCTATGGGTGCATTTACATGTAACATCTCACCATTTCGCGGGTGTTTAAGATACAAAATATATGCATGTAACATTATTCTCGCGATTTTATCGTTTTTGCTCTTAATAGCGTATAAATGGTCTCCTAAAATATGACGATTTATGGTTTCTAAATGTGCTCTTATCTGATGAGTTCTGCCCGTGTATAGTTTGCAACCTATGAGTTGCAGCTTCTCGTCATCACTTAATATAAGAGAGCTAAATAGTGTTTTAGCATCTTTTCCATGCTCCACATCTGCCATTTTCAGTCTGTTATTGTGAGAGCGACCTATTTTTGCCTCTATTGTCGTGAGCCTGTTTTTTAGAGGTGGTGTTATGATGGCAAGATAATATCTTCCCATACTCTTGTCTTGTAGCTGTTTTGAGAGATTTTCATGGGCTTCGTTGTTTTTTGCAACTACCATAACTCCACTTGTGCCTTTGTCAAGCCTATGAACTATACCGTGACGCTCCTCACCGCTGATAGTTGAGAGTGATATGCCTTTGTGGATTAACCAGTCAACTAGTGTGGCTTCTTTTACGCTAGGAGCAGGGTGAACCGTAACTCCACTAGGTTTATTTATAATCAAAATATCATCATCTTCATAAAGTATATCTACATCAAAATTTATGGGCAGAGCCTCTTGAGGTATAACTTCTGGGAGCTTTACATGTAAGATTTGACCGGTTTTTAATTTTACTCCGGGTTTTTTTGATACTTTTTCATCTATCTTTACGCTTCCTTGCTTTATAAGATGTGCAACTTGATTGCGTGTCTCATTTAGCTTTTGAGATAAAAATATATCTAAACGTTCTGCTTTGTTAACTTCAAATGTCATTTATAACCTTACATGTAATATAATTCGAGAATAAAAACTCAAGGGATACTTAATTGTGGAAAATTGATAGGCGTATTTTAGCACATTTTGATTTTTTAACCATTATCTTAATTATTCCTCTTATTGTTGTGTCTGATATACTTATAGGCGAAATTCATCCTGCTTTGGCAGATAAACATGTTATATATGTCGGTGTCGGTGCTGTTATATTTGTTCTTTTTCTATTTTTACCTATACGGCGTCTAAGTTGGCTTATTCCGATGTTTTATTGGTTAAATATTATTTTGCTTATTGCCGTTGAGTTTATAGGTCACAGTCGCCTTGGGGCACAGAGATGGCTTGAAATTCCTTTTGTCAATTTTACTCTACAGCCATCAGAGCTTATGAAACCTGCATTTATCCTGATGTTGGCTTATCTTATATCAAAAAAACCTCCACCTCCAAAAGGTTATGGTCTTAAAGATTTCGCAAAAATTACGTTTTATATTTTACTTCCATTTTTTCTTATCGCAAAAGAGCCGGATTTAGGAACGGCAACGGTTGTATTTTTGCTTGGTATGATTTTGCTCTTTATAGTAGGCGTAAGATGGCAGATTTGGGCAGTGCTGGTCTCTGTCTTTATCCTCTCTATGCCTCTTATATATACTCAACTGCATGATTATCAAAAAAAACGACTTCATGACTTTGTCAGCGAAAAGCCAAGCTATCATGTTCAACAATCCATCATAGCCATAGGCTCAGGAGGACTTACGGGAAAAAGTAAAGAGAATGCAACTCAGACACAGATGAAATTTCTTCCTATCGCTTCGAGTGATTTTATATTTGCTTATGTCGTTGAAAGATTTGGTTTTGTGGGTGCTTTACTCCTTATAACTATTTACGTGCTTATTATATTACATCTTATGAGTATCGCTATGTGGAGTGATGATTACTATATTAAAGTCGTAAGTGCAGGAATCTCAACTCTTATATTTATATATATGAGTGTAAATATCGCAATGACTATAGGTTTCGCCCCTGTTGTAGGTGTTCCGTTGCCTATGTTTAGCTACGGTGGCAGTAGTTTTGTTAACTTTATGGTTCTTTTTGCCATCTTGGAAAATCTTCTGGCTTTTAGATTTAGAGATATGTACGAGGCGAGAGGTAAAAAAAGTTTTTTATAAAAAATTGTTTGATTAAAGTTAATTTTATAAAACTCTGACTATAATTCCAATCTTCCAACAATGAGTGGGTCTTTAGCTCAGTTGGTTAGAGCC
>WFND01000120.1 GCA_015484575.1 Helicobacteraceae bacterium | reverse complement strand
GTGATACAACCGCATTAATTATTTTAGCAAAATGCAACTATCTTCATTTACTTACAAACTTCATAGAAAAAGTTTATATCCCAAATGCAGTTATGCAAGAAATTTGTATAAAAGATGATAGTGTAAAAGCACTTATCACAACTTCTGATTTTATAGAAGTAAAAGAAGTAAGTGATAAAAAAATCTTAGAGGATATAAGTTGTTCGGGTTTAGATAGAGGTGAAATTGAGGCAATAGCTTTAGCACTAGAAACAGGTTTAGACCTGATTATAGATGAAAAAGCAGGAAGAAAATATGCTGAATCTAAAGGAATTGATATCTTAGGTTTACTTGGAATACTTAAAATTAATCTATTAAATAAACATATTAATTATGTTGAATTTCTCTATATTCTTGATGAATTCAAAAAAGTTCAATTTAGAATTAATCCTAAACTTGAAAAAATATTTTTAGAGAATTTATCTAATCTAGCAAATAATAATGACTATAAATAAACTATCTGTTTAGACGCAAAAACTGACATCATTAGATTTATGCTATAATCTCTTATGGCTAAAAATATTTTCTCGTTCCTATCGTCTTCGATGGGAATGTATACATGAGTTTACATGTAAGAGAGTTTATGATTGCTATAGGCATTCCCATCAGTGATGATGAGAACTAGGAAAATAATTTTAAACAGGTAGTTAATATGAAAAAAAAATTTATCTTTATATTTACATTAGTAGTTTCTTTGATGTTTAGTGCTTGTGCAGACAGGACACCGTTTAAAGAGAAAGATACGATAAGCAATAACTCGGTCGTGTATGTGTATATGTTAAATGATATAGGAGATGATGAAAATCTAAATGATAAACCTTTTTCGATATTTGTCAATGGAAAAAGAGTTACCGATAAGATAATCTCGGGTGAATATGTAGCATATGAGCTAAAACCAACCAAAGTTACCATAAGCGCTTTAAGAGGTGAAATAGAGTCAAAAGAGATTGAGATAGATTTAAAGCCAAAAAACAGTTATTATCTCAAAATTAAAACAGAGTTAGATAATGATGATTTTTCATTTACACAGATGAGTGAGCAAGTTGGAAAAACAGAGATATTAAAAACCGGCTTGGCAGGTTCAAATAGAATATTTAAAGATGAAAAACCAGAAGAGGTTGTCAGTACGGCTGATGCAAATATACAAAAACCATCAAAAGCAGATGAAATCCAACGTCTTTATGACATGAAAGAGAAAGGCATCTTAACCCAAGAAGAGTTTGAAACCTTAAAAGCTAAAGTTATAAGTAAGTAATATATATGTCTGCTAAGGAATTACTGCAAGAAAAGCTTAAATAGATAGAAAATGTAAATTTTGCCTATCTTTTTGGCTCCTATGCAGATAATACTTTTAAAAGAAATTGTGATGTTGATATTGCTGTTTATCTAAATAAAATGAGTTTTGATAGTGAACTTGCTTTAAACTTTGAATTGTCAAAGTTGTTAAAAAGAGATGTTGACTTAGTAGTTTTAAATAAAGGGTACCTCTAAGGTTTTTAGAGGTGCCCTAAAATTAAAAATCTTTATCTGCTCGATGAAATTTTGATAAAGGGCTTCCTGCTAAAAGACTCGGAAAATCGTATTGATTTTAAACTTAAAAAACAGCACCAAATTCTTGATTATAAAGCATTTAAAAAGAGTATTGATGCAGCATAAAATAGAGCTGAAAATACAAAAAATAAGAAAATATTGATTATATACTTATCTGCGAAGAGCTACTCGGTAAATTAGATGATATGGAGAAATACTTACTATTTATCGAAAATAATTTATAATATCTCTTAGCGTAATCTATAAGTATCACTAACCGTCATTAGTCCATCAATGGCTATAAGTTTCGTACTCCATCTACTTAGATAACTACCTTCAAACCTCTCAAATGTTACTACATTTTTATTAAGTTTTAAACTCTGCCTATTATCAGAGATTTTATCAATTATCTTTTTCATCTGCATATTGGAAAATCCATACAGCTGTGTTAAACTCTGCATATTGCTCTGTTGTGTTATAACATTTAGGTAGTTTCCGTCTTTTAGCTCTACTTGAAAAAAGTAGAGATTGTTTCTTTGATATAGCAATTTGGTATCTTTTGCATCAAATATCATCTCTACAGATTTTGTAGTTGTGTATTTAAACTCATACTGCAAGTCTGCTTGAACATCTTCATAGACGATAAGCGTATCATCATCTAGTTCGATAATTCTCTGCTCAAGTTCTAGTTCCGGGTATCTGTCTTGTTTTGTATCAAGTGTTAACCCACGAGCAGATAGCTTCTCTTTGCCATAAGTGAGAGTCAAAGTGTCATCAGCACCCAAGTTTAGCGAAGAAGTTGCACAGCCTGTTAGTAAAAATGTGCTTAGAAGTAGAGAATAGAGTTTCATTGTTCACCTTTTTTTGATTTATTCTATAATATTTCATGTCAAAAATAGATGAAATAAAAGAGTATATCGGTTTTTTAAAAGCTATACTTAAAGAGATTAAAAGTTTAAAGGATTTGTGACGAGTGCATTTATAATAGTTCTGCCTATTGGAATTTTAATGATTTTATATATGGCTTATGAGTTGAAAAAATTTAAAACTTCATCTTAAAAGCAGATACTTACTCAATTTAAATTAACTTCAAGATATAATTGTCCCCAACAAAAAGCTAAGGTATTGCATGTTAATAGATAGTTATGATAGAGTAGTAGATTATATCCGTGTTTCAGTAACAGAGAGATGTAATTTTCGTTGTCAATATTGTATGCCGGAAAAACCATTCTCATGGGTGCCAAAAGAGAATTTACTCTCATTTGAAGAGCTGTTTGAGTTTATAAAAGTGGCTATTGATGAGGGTGTTAAAAAGGTTCGCATAACAGGCGGTGAACCACTTCTTCGTGAAGATTTGGATAAATTTATTAAGATGATTTACGATTATGCTCCAGATATTGATTTAGCTATGACAAGCAACGCTTTTTTACTTAAGGGTGTAGCTAAAAAGCTAAAAGATGCAGGACTTAAACGCATAAATGTCTCTATTGATACTCTAAAACCTGAAGTTGCACAAAAAATAGCTCAAAAAGATGTTTTAAAAAATGTACTTGACGGTGTTCAAGAGGCTTTACATGTAGGGCTGAAAGTAAAGGTCAATATGGTGCCTATGAAAGGTGTAAACGAAGATGAAATCATAGATGTTTTGCACTACTGCAAAGAGCGTAACATGGGCATACGTTTTATAGAGTATATGGAAAATGTTCATGCTGCCGTTGATATTAAAGGTATGAACTCCGATGAACTTTTAGATGTTATATCGCAACATTATAAATTTGTAGATGAAGGTTTTGACGGACACTCTCCTTCACACTACTACTCACTAGAAGATGGTTATAAGTTTGGAATAATAGAGCCTCATAAAGATGATTTCTGCTCTACATGTAACCGCATAAGATTAACAGCAGAAGGGCAGTTGATACCTTGTCTGTACTTTGATGAGGCTATGAATATCTCAGCAGCAGTAAAACGCGGAGATATAAAAGAGGCGGCACTTATTTTAAAAGAGGTTGTAAAAACAAAACCGGAAAAGAATCGTTGGAGTGATCCTGATGGAGAAGCTTCAAAACGTGCATTTTACGAAACCGGTGGTTGATGTGATACCTCTTGTAGAACACTTTTACTCTATTCAAGGAGAGGGAAAATATACAGGTACTCCATCACTGTTTTTTCGTCTTGGCGGTTGCAATATGAGTTGCAGAGGTTTTGGATGTGTGGAAAAAACTGCTGATGGAGATGAGATAGTAGGTTGTGATACGGTTTATGCTGTTGATAAAAAGCATTTTGGCTCATCTTGGCAGAGTATAAAAACAGCTGATGAATTTATTGAGATATTTAATAGTTATAATCTTCCGGATGATACCGATGTTGTGATGACAGGCGGCGAGCCTCTGCTTTACTGTAATGATGAGATATTGGTATCGTTTTTAGAATTTTTAATCAGCAGACATCATCGTGTAACTTTTGAGACGAATGCTACCGTAGATATAGATTTTGAAAAATATCCTGTCTATAAATCGTGTATATATGCACTCTCCGTAAAGCTTTCAAACAGTGCAGAAGAGTACAGTAAACGTGTTAAAGCCGATGTTTTTAATAAAATCATAAACAGTGCAGATGATACATTTTTTAAATTTACCGTAGATGAAAAAAGTTTACATCTCTCACTAGACAAAGAGATACAAGAGATACTCTCAAAAGCGGATAAAACAGAAGTTACATGTATGCCTCAAGGTGCTTCAAAAGAGGAAGTAGAGGCAAATACCCATGGTGTAATTCAATACTGCAAATCAAAAGGTTATCGTTATAGCGACAGACTTCATATACGAATTTGGGATAAAAACAAGGGTGTCTAATGCTAATAAGAAAAGAGTTTAAATTTGAAAATGCACATGTTGTAAGAGGCTGTTCATCCTCATATTGTCGTAGCTCTTTGCATGGACACTCTTATAGGGTTGAAGTTCTATTTGAGTCTAATTTTTTAGATAATGGACAGATGGTCTATGATTTTGGTTTAATGAAACAGAATATAAAAGAGATGATAGAGTGTTTTGATCATAGCATAACTATCTGGAGTGGTGATACAAAAGAGTATATAGCAGATATGAAAAAACATTCAAAAAGATGGGTTGAACTCGGTGTCTCTCCATCGGCAGAGCAGTTTTCTCGTGTAATATTTGTACTTATAGATGCTCTTATGAATCTTACGATTGTAAAAAATGGAGAGAGAGAGGTGAAACTCCATAGTATTATAGTTCATGAGACGGCAACCGGCTATGCACACTGCTTTCGTGAAGATGCCTACTCTAAAGCTATGGGGGTTATAGAGCTAGAAGATATTGTTTTTTCAAAAGATATTGTAGATTCTTGGAGTGATAAGAGAATGTTTGATAAGATAAAAGCCAAAGAAGCTTTTATCAACAAAACTAGTGTGTAACAAGCGACTCTTGATCTTTACATGTAAGAGAGTATCGTGTAGGTATCATCTTGATTGTTGCACCCTTTTTAATCTCAGATAGATTTTCATCTATCATAATCCAGCCGTTACATTTTGCTAAAGGAGATACCATGCCCGGAGCAAATTTTTCAGTAGGAGTAAAAAACTCTCCATCATAAAATCCGGGAATCAATGCTCTTCTGCCTTTTCTTATCTTGTAATCATCTCTTATCTTTACATGTAAGCTCTTTATAAACTTCTCTCTGTCTCCGCTGAGAGCTAAAATGATACTCTGTGCAAAAAGCTCAAAATTCATAGCAGCAGCGAGAGGATTTCCGGGAAGATTAAGTACAAAAGTCTCTCCGACATGCCCAAAAGTTGTCGGTTTTCCCGGTTTTATGGATACCTTGTCAAAATAGATCTCAAAACCAAAAGAGCTAAATGCCTCTTTGGTAAAATCTGCATCTCCGACACTAACCCCTCCAGAGGTGATAATAAGGTCGGCATCTCTTGAAGCCAATATATGCTCCTCTATGCTTTTTAAGGTATCAACAGCAGTTCCGACAAATTTTACATCACATCCAAGCTCTAAGGCACGGGCATAGAAAGTAGGGCTGTTTGTATTGTATAGTTGATATGACTCTAACTGTTCATGATACATCTTAAGTTCACTGCCGGAAGCGAAGATAGCGATAAGAGGTTTTTGATGTACATGTATGTGTGAAATTCCTTGTGAAGCTAGTAGTGTAATCTGATGAGCATGAAGTCTTGTACCTGCACTTAGAAGTAACTCATCACTCTTAATATCTTCACCCAAACGTCTTATGTGTTGAGCCTCTTTTATATTTTCAGGCAGTATTACGCCGTTTTCACTTGCGACAGTATCTTCTTGAGGAACTATAGCTTCACACCCTTTGGGAACTTTTGCACCTGTCATAATCTTAATAGCATGTCCGGATGAGAGCTTAAACTCTTCATGGTCTCCTGCAAAGATAGTGTGTTGTACTTTTACATTTTTACCGGCATCTTTGCGTAAAACGGCATATCCATCCATAGCAGAGTTGTCAAAAGGCGGTAGATTATGCTTTGCAATAAGGTCTCTGCTAAGAACTCTACCCAAAGCCGACTCTATACTTATGCACTCACTTGCCTTTGCCCTTACATGTTGATATATAAGCTCTAATCCCTCTTCAATACTAACAAGCATAACTTCTCCTAGTTTTAGTGTCTAATTATATGCAATATCTGGTAAAATTGCGGTTATGAATGAAATGTATAATATGAGCATAGGCATCCACTACTTTGGCGTTATGATAATGGTCTTTGTCATAATAGTAAATATCTTACATGTAAAGATGGTAAGCAACATTAAAAATTACTCAAGAAAGATGATCTTTATCATGCCTCTTGTCTATACGGTCATCTCGCTGATTATATTTACCGGTGTCGTTATGATGGCTGCAAAACACCTAGATTTTACAATACAAAATATTGTAATGATTCTATTTTCTATCGTTTTTATTCTCTTAGAGGTAAAACGTTACAAACCTTTAAGATTTATAGATCCAAAAAAGAGTGAACTTTTTGAAATTTATAGAGCAAAAGCTGTAAAAATTTTACTTATTGAGTTATCTGTTACACTTCTCATAACAGCTTGGATGAGTATGTAATGCTCTTTAGCTTTTATGACGGTGCGGGAGAGAAGGAGATAAAACTTAAAGGAGAACTCTTTAAGTATCTTATAAAAGTTCGCCGCCATAATGTCGGTGATATTATCGCTTTTCGTAAATCTAAACAGAGAGATATTTTATATAGATACAGACTTCAAAAGATAGATGCAAGAGTCGCTACTCTTATATTGCAAGATGCTAAAGAGTATATACTAAAAGCTTCAAAAGAGTTGCATATAGGCTGGTGTATTATAGATACAAAATCTATAGAAAAAGTATTGCATATATTAAATGAGAGTGGAGTCAGCAAGATAACTTTTATTACATGTAAGAGAAGCCAAAAAAATTTTAGACTCGATTTTAGACGTTTTAATAGGATTTTAGATACCTCTTCACAGCAGTGTGGGCGTTCAGATGAGATGATATTTGAGACTTCAGAATCAGTTGAAGAGTTTTTACAAAAATATCCAAAAACAGCTATCTTTGATTTTGGGGGCAAGAGTATTGAAGATATTAAGAAGATACAGACTGTTTTGATAGGTTGCGAAGGCGGTTTTACTGAACAAGAGCGACAGCTTTTTGATACAGATAATATCTTTAGTTTTAAAACACCGATGATACTGCGTTCAGAAAGTGCGGTTGTGGCGATTTCAAACAAAATTTTGTTATAATTTAACAAAGGCAGAAAAAATGTTTAAGCATCCTAAAAAATACAAATTGGCTACTATGTTCTCTATTATGTTCTCAGTCGCTTTTATCGCCATTTCAACCGGTTTTTACTGGTATGATTATCAGGCTCAAAAAGAGACCTTAAAGGCAAACATGAACTCAAAAGCAGAATCTATACTAGATTTTGCAGGGGTACTGTTAGATTCGAGAAATGAGAAATTTTTTAGCGGTGAATCTCCTGAGATTCCACAAAATATTCAAAATGAGGTTTTTGCAAAATTTACTAAAGTATCCAAAGGTAAAGTTTTTTATAAAGAAGCATCAAAAACTCCCGTGGTAGATACAAATAGAGCCACATCTTATGAGAGTGATATGATAGATTACTTTAAGAACAACACAGATGTAAAACAGGCTCAAAAAGTTGTTCAAGACGGCGGAAAATCTTATTATATGATGGCACGTCCTATTATTAGCGAGAAGAGATGTATTATGTGTCATCCCACTTGGACACCAAATAATGTTATTGCTATTGAAGATGTTCGTATCGATATGTCTGATTATAACCAAGCACTCTCAGATGGTCTCATCTTAACAACTTTAACAGCTGTTATTAATATCTTATTAATAATAGCTCTGGCTCACTTTCTCTTCGCACGTTATGTAGCTTCACGTATAAATAAAGTCTTAGATGTTATTTTTAGAGTTGAAAAGGGTCAGTTTATTATAGATGATCTTATAAAAGACGAACCTATATCCAAAGGCAGTACAGACAATGAGATAGATAGACTCTTTAGACATTTAGACAGAATGGTTAACACATTAAGACCTGTTATAAAAAATGTAGTAGATCAGAGTAAGTCTATGGCATTTGAAGCTAGTTATGGATACGTTAAAATTGATCAGACAAATAAGCATGTTGAGACTCAAAATACTCTTTTAGATCACTCACAAAATAGTATCACAAAGGTTTTAGAGCTTAACGATGATATGGGTGAAAAGATGAATATGATTCTCAATGGCTCCAATACATCACTAGAAAATATCTCTGTAGGGCAGAGTGTGTTAGATACAAATTTAAACGAGAGTCAAAGTGCCGCTGTTGCAATGGATGAGACTGTAGATGCTATTACTCAGCTGCGTACCTTTTCAGATGAGATTTCAAAAACGATGGAGGTTATTATCGATATTGCCGATGAGACCAATCTTATCGCTTTAAATGCTGCCATAGAAGCGGCTCGTGCCGGTGAGCATGGCCGTGGTTTTGCAGTCGTTGCCGAAAAAATTCGTGAATTGGCAGAGGTATCTATAGATAATGCTCAAACCATCAGCACCGTATTAAAAAAGATACATGAACATATAGATTCAGTAACAAAAAATGCGAAACATGCAAAAGATGTAATGGGAGCGGTCGGAGTCTCATCTAAAGAGCTTAATAGTCGTTTTGAGGATATACAAGAGAGTATAGTTACAATGACTGAAGTGTTACAGGTGTTTAAAAATCAGTTTGAAGAGGAGACAAAAGAGTTAAAAGGTGTCGGCTCTGCTTTGGTTGATGTTGAAAGTTCAAGTGCCGTTTTGGTTGAAAATGCAGATAACTCTAAAAAAGTTATGAACACTTTGGTAGAAAAGAGCGGAGATCTTAAAACTTTGGCAGATGGCTTTGAAGTTGTACTAAATAACAGAAATGTAAAACGGACAATTATCACACCGCCTGTACATGCACATATAAATAATTCAAGTAAGATGTTAGAGGCGGGTGTCTATATTTTTGATAATTCAGAAAACGGCATCTCTTTTTATGCTGCTAAAGATGCTCTTAGTTTTGATATAAAAATTGGAGACAGAGGTATTTTACATTGTGATGAAGAGATAGATGGAGTATCTAAGATTAACTATGAAGTTGTATATATTAGTGAGCAGATTATTGAGGGAATTTTCTTTTACGGGGCTAAGAAGTTGTAAAAGTAAGAATTTTCTGCTAGAATTTCACTCTCTAAAAGATCCGCACCCGTACGGATTTAAAAAATATACCGTTTTACGTACATGACGTGAGACAAAAGGCAAATAGATGAAAAAAGAGATTCACCCTACTAACATTGCATGTCAAGTTACATGTGCTTGTGGTAACAGTTTTGAAATTAACTCAACAAAAGATACTATGCGTATAGATATATGTAATGAGTGTCACCCATTTTTTACCGGTTCTGAAAAAGTAGTTGATACTGCTGGACGTATTGAGAAATTCAATAAACGTTACAACCGCGACTAATCTCGCATAAGGGAGAGTGTATGCTTACTCTCGTTCCCACCCCGATAGGAAATATTGCCGATATAAGCTTAAGAGCTATGGAGGCGTTTTCTAATGCTGATATAATCCTCTGTGAAGATACCCGTGTAACCAAAAAACTTATTATGCTTTTAAAAGAGCGTTACTCCTTACATGTAAAAGAGCCTAGATTTATCTCTGTTCACTCTCACAACGAGAAAGCTTTTATAGAAAAATTGGATATATCATTTTTTAATCAAAATGTTATCTACGCAAGTGATGCAGGAATGCCCGGTATCAGTGACCCTGCACAAGAGTTGATTGAATACTGCATTCAAAACTGTATAGATTATGATGTTCTTCCGGGTGCAAATGCAGTTTTGACAGCTTTTGTTGCTAGTGGATTTGTAAAAACACAGATGCTTTTTTACGGTTTTTTGCCACATAGAGGAGGTGAACGTAACGCTGCACTGCAAGAGGCTCTTTTTAATGGTTATACAACAGTTTTATATGAGTCTCCACACCGTCTTATGAAGCTTCTTGAGGCTTTACATGTAAATGCACCAAAACGTAAAATTTTTCTAGCAAAAGAGATTAGTAAAAAATATCAGACCTTTTACAGAGGTGTTGCACAAGAGTTAATACAAGAATTAGATACTATAAAAGGTGAGTGGGTGGTTGTAATACAAGCCGGTAAAGTACATAAAAGCACTATCAGTGAGGCTGATATTTTAGCTTTTGACCTGCCAAAAAAGGTAGCTTCAAAGCTGATTTGTAAAATTACGGGTGAAAATCCCAAGGCGTGTTATAACCGCCTAATTAATAATGAGATAAAATAGCACCATGTTAATATATGGAAAACAGAGTATTTACTATCTAATTGAGCATCATCCACAAAAGATACAGAGGCTCTATTTAGCCAAAGAGTTGGATAAAAAAGAGTATTCAAGGCTTATGAAGATGGGATTTGAGATAAAAAGAGTTCCTCAAAATGCGGCACAAGTTATGAGTAAAAACTCAAATCATCAAGGTTTTTTAGCTGATGTGGATGATATAAAGCCTATAAATTTATCAGATATTCAAACTGCTGAGTTTGTCGTTATACTAAGTGGTTTAACAGATGTCGGAAATATCGGTGCAATAGTTAGAACAGCTTACGCTTTAGGCGTAGATGCCATAGTGGTGTGCGGACTTAAATCACTCAATATAGACTCTATTGCAAGAAGCAGTTCAGGTGCGGTGTTTGATATGCCTTTGGTTGTTGAAAACAATATACACGATATTATCAATGATTTAAAAACACAGGATTTTAAGCTTTATGGTGCACTTATGGATGGTGAAGATGTCAGATCTTTACATGTAAGCGGTAAACGGGCTTTGGTTTTAGGTAGCGAGGGGTATGGTTTGAGTTCTCGTGTTATTAAAAAACTAGATAAGAAGATAAAAATTCAGATGCACAACGGATTTGACTCGTTAAATGTCAGTGCCGCAGGTGCAATACTAATAGACAGGATGAGAGATGAGTGATATTTTAGATTCTATAAAAGCTTACGATATTCAAACCCTACAATATCGTACAAAAATTGCTCCACAATATATTAAAGCTCTGTTAGAGCGTGATTTTTCAAAATTTTCAAAAGTTCAATTTTTAGGTTTTGTCTCTATTTTAGAGAGAGAATTCGGTCTTAATTTAGACTCTTACAGAGAGGAATTTCTTCAATTTTCGGGTGCAAAACAGGAGCAGACACCGGAAGTTGAAGAGTTTAGAGTTAAAAAAGAGTCTATTTCAGATAAAAATTCTAAAAAGCTACTTTTAATAGCTTTGATAGCAGCTATTATCGCCTCATTTGGTCTATATAAATTTTTATCTTCTTCTGCACCTAAAAAGAGTGATGTCGTATTGGATGATACATTGATGAAAGAGGCTAAAGCAAAAATAGAGATAAAAAAGCAAAATATTATAGATAAAAAAGCAAAAGAGTCTGTAAAAGAGTTAAATACAACGGTAGTTAAAGATGTTGATAAGGTTATACAACATACGATAACTATCTTGCCTAAAAGACGTTTATGGGTTGGATTTATAGATATGAAAAGCGGTAAAAAAACTCAAGATGTGATAGATTCACCATATGAGCTAAATGCTTCAAAATCGTGGTTGATTGTCTTTGGTCACGGCTATTTAAATATACAATATGATAAAGAACTCTTTAAATACAGTAGTAGAAAAAAGTTATGGTTTATGTATGAAGATGGAAAATTACAGAAGATAGACAGAGCTGAATTTAAGAGAAACAATGGTGCTAAAGCGTGGTAAAACTCTTATTTCTAATATATTTTACATCATCTTTGCTCTTTTCTCAGGGAGTGCTTCAAGATAAAATCTCCGATATTATAGGAGAAGATAGTTATGAGGAGAATCAGAGTTTTATAGATATTATCTTTGCCGATGAGAATCAATACTACATAAACGATAGAGTTGATGTGGTAAAAGTGGTGCAAACACTCAAGGAGAACGGTCTTTTAAAGCTGTTTTTAAAAAAACCGCAACACATAAAATTAACTTTTCATACAAATGGTTCTCCGCTTTTTTTTATAACAATAATGGGGGATACTTTACGCTCAATAGGCTATTATAGATACCTGACAGAGTATTCAAAAAGTAGTAGCAGTGATTTTGTATGGCAGATAGGTTTAACGTCTGAGTATCTTACCGATCCCACAATTTTAAGAAGAGAACTACTTAAGCATGGATGTGATATTACAGATATAAGACGTGAAAATGATACCTCTTGGGATTATATGATAGATATGAGCCAAGCACATCTTAATGCTAACATATTGAATGAAGATGAAAAAATATTATTAAAACGTGCATTAACACCGCAGTGGATTGATATATCAAAAATATCAAGGGCAAAACTGACAAGTTTGGGAAGTAACAGGTGGTATCCTTATCTGGCTTTTTTTGATGAACAGCTGCATCTTTTAAGAGTCTATAAGCGTGACAGAAAGACTTGGCAGATAAAGATAAAGATACCCGAAAATGCAATTTATTTAAAAGTCTCTGATCTGTATAATCTAAAAAATATTAAAGATGGACTTGAAGTTGAAGCGTTGGGTATTAAGTAATATGCTAAAATACCGTTTTTTTAAATCTAAGTAGGTAATAAAATGTTTGATGAGATAGAATTTGACCGTATAAAGAGACTTCCAAAGTATGTTTTTGCTGAAGTAAATGAGCTTAAGATGGCAGAGCGTCGTAATGGTGCTGATGTTATTGATTTTAGTATGGGCAATCCTGACGGAGATACGCCTGAGCATATTCGTGAAAAGCTTATTGAGTCGGCACAAAAGACTAAAACACACGGATACTCCGTCTCAAAAGGTATTCCAAAACTTTTAATGGCTATCTCTGACTGGTATAAACGACGCTACCATGTTGAACTTGATCCTATGAGTGAGTGTGTCGCAACTATGGGTTCAAAAGAGGGTTACTCACATCTAGCTTATGCCATCACAAACCCCGGAGATGTTGTTGTTGTACCGGATCCTACATACCCTATACACTCTTACGCTTTTATTTTAGCAGGTGGAAACGTACAGAAGATGGAGTTACCTTTTGATGAAGACTATAATGTTATAGAAGATCAATTTTTCATCAATCTTGAAAGTGCATTTAAAGACTCTTTTCCAAAACCAAAATATGTGGTAGTTAATTTTCCGCACAATCCATCAACGGCAACAGTAACACCGGCATTTTATGAACGCCTTGTTGCCTTGGCTAAAAAAGAGCGTTTTTATATCATATCAGATATCGCTTATGGTGATATAACTTTTGATGGGTATAAAACACCGTCGATTATGGAAGTTGAAGGTGCAAAAGATGTAGCGGTAGAGAGTTTTACGCTCTCAAAAAGTTACAATATGGCAGGATGGCGTGTAGGCTTTTTTGTCGGAAATAGAAAACTGATAGGTGCTTTACAGAAGATAAAATCGTGGCTTGATTACGGTATGTTTACCCCTATTCAGGTGGCGGCAACAGTAGCACTAAATGGTGATCAGCAGTGTGTAAAAGATATAACCGACAAGTATGACCACCGCCAAGATGTTCTTATAGAGGCTTTTGGCAGGGCAGGTTGGCATATACGTCGAAACAGAGCTTCTATGTTCTGCTGGGCAAAAATTCCAGAGTCTGTATCTCATCTTGGCTCTTTGGAATTTTCAAAACGTCTGCTTGTAGAAGCACAGGTAGCGGTAGCACCGGGAATAGGTTTTGGTGATTATGGAGAGGGGTATGTTCGCATAGCTCTGATTGAAAATGATATGAGAATTCGTCAAGCCGCTAAAAATATTAAACGCTTTTTGAGTCAGTTTGAGGAGAAAAAATAATGCAGACTATTAAAATCGGAGTCATTGGAGTAGGAACCGTAGGAACTTCTGTTGTAAATATATTAAAAGATAACGCAGATGTTATAGAGGCACGTTCAGGTTCAAGAATTATTCCAACAAAAGGTGTGGTTCGTTCACTGAAAAAAGAGAGAGGTTTAGATATTTTACTAAGTGACAATCCAGATGATATTGTAAACGATTCTGAGATAGATATAGTTGTTGAGCTTATGGGTGGAGTAGAAGAGCCTTTTAAAGTTGTAAAAAAAGCTCTTGAAAATGGCAAAGCTGTCGTCACTGCAAATAAAGCACTACTGGCATATCACAGATATGAGCTTCAGGATATAGCAAAAGATTTGGCTTTTGAGTATGAGGCTAGTGTTGCGGGTGGAATTCCTATTATCAATGCACTTCGTGACGGACTCTCTGCAAATCATATAGAGTCTATGATGGGTATTTTAAACGGTACATGTAACTATATGATGAGCAAGATGATGAATGAGGGGGTGGCTTTTGATGATATATTAAAAGAGTCACAGGAGCTGGGTTATGCCGAAGCTGATCCTAGTTTTGATATAGGCGGGTTTGATGCTGCTCATAAACTGCTTATTTTAGCCTCTATAGCTTATGGTATAGATGCAAAACCGGAAGATATATTGATAGAGGGAATCGAAAATGTTACTCAAGATGATATAGCTTTTGCCAAAGAGTTTGGCTATCAGATTAAGTTATTAGGTATTGCAAAACGATTAGATGATGAGGTAGAACTTCGTGTTCACGCTGCACTAATAGATGAAAATGAGATGTTGGCAAAGATTGATGGCGTTATGAATGGTATCAGTGTTGTCGGTGACAAGGTTGGTGAGACTCTCTATTACGGTGCAGGTGCGGGTGGTGATGCTACGGCTAGTGCCGTTGTGGCAAATATTATAGATATTGCCCGTTCTGGCAAGAGTCGCCCTATGCTAGGTTTTGATAGACCGCTAGAGCATGGACTTAAGCTTAAAAATTCTGATAAAATAGAGTCAAAATATTATCTTAGACTAAAAGTATCTGATGAAGTAGGCGTTTTGGCACAGATTAGCAAACTTTTTGAAAACAACAATATCTCAATAGCCACAATGCTTCAAAAAAATAGTGATGAAAGACATGCAAATCTTCTTTTTTCAACACATATAGCAGTAGAAAAAGATATTCAAAATGTTATAAAACAGATTCAAGATTTAAACTTTGTTGTGGCTAAACCTGTAATGATTCGTATAGTTTAAGAAATTATTTCAGTTTAGTTTGATATTTAATAAACTTTTAACCTATCTTTAGCTAATATACGCTTCCATTTTGTATTATTTGGACATTTATTTGAATATTTGTACATATTTTTAAGTATATACAAGTATTGGTTGTGTATTCAACCTACATGTAAAACATTATGAAGCTATTATTTTGGAGCTTATCATGAAAGTACGTTCTTCAGTGAAGAAGATGTGTGATGACTGTAAGGTTATTAAACGCAAAGGTATTGTAAGAGTAATCTGCAAAAACCCTAAACATAAACAGAGACAAGGATAAGAATGGCACGTATTTCTGGTGTGGACTTACCTAAGAAAAAAAGAGTAGAGTATGGTTTAACGTATATCTACGGTATCGGGCTTCATGCTTCACGTCAAATTCTTGATGCTACTGGCATCGATTATAATAAGCGTGTACATGAGCTAAATGAAGCTGATGTTGCAGCAATTACAAAAGAGATTCGTGCTTCACATGTTGTTGAAGGTGATCTTCGTAAGAAAGTTGCTATGGATATTAAAGCACTAATGGATTTAGGTAGCTATCGTGGTCTTCGTCACCGCCGTGGTCTTCCTGTTCGTGGTCAAAAAACTAAGACAAATGCACGTACTCGTAAGGGTAAACGTAAAACTGTCGGTGCGGCATAAGGAGTAACGGATGGCAAAAAGAAAAGTAACTCGTAAAAAAGTCGTAAAGAAAAACATTGCTCGCGGTATAGTTCATATCGCTGCTTCATTTAACAACACGTTAGTAACTATTACTGACGAGATGGGTAATATGATTGCATGGAGCTCTGCCGGTAGCCTTGGTTTTAAAGGTTCTAAAAAATCTACTCCGTTTGCAGCACAAGCAGCAGTAGAAGATGCTGTAGCTAAAGCTCAGGTACATGGTATAAAAGAGCTTGGTATTAAAGTTCAAGGTCCGGGTTCTGGTCGTGAAACAGCAGTTAAATCCGTAGGTGCTATTGAAGGTATCCGTGTCACATTCATGAAAGATGTTACACCACTACCACATAACGGTTGTCGCGCACCTAAGCGTCGTAGAGTATAGGAGGAGATTGACTTATGGCAAGATATAGAGGTCCAGTAGAAAAAATCGAAAGAAGATTCGGTGTTAGCCTTAACTTAAAAGGTGAGCGTCGTCTTGCAGGAAAATCTGCTTTAGAAAAACGTCCTTACGGTCCGGGTCAACATGGACAACGCCGTAAAAAAGTGTCTGAGTATGGTCTTCAGCTTAATGAGAAGCAGAAAGCAAAATTCATGTATGGTGTATCTGAAAAACAGATGCGTGCACTTTTTACCGAAGCAAAGCGTCGTACAGGAAATACAGGTACAAACCTTATAACTTTAATTGAGCAACGTCTTGATAATGTTGTTTATAGAATGGGATTTGCTTCAACACGTCGTTTTGCACGTCAATTGGTTAATCACGGACATGTCCTTGTTGATGGTAAAAAAGTGGATATCGCTTCTTACCGCGTTAAACCGGGACAAAAAGTTGAAATTCGCGAAAAAAGTAAAACTAATGTTCAAGTAGTTCGTGCTATTGAACTGACAAATCAGACCGGTTTATCACCGTGGGTAGATATTGATGCTGAAAAAGTATTCGGTATTTTTACGCGTCTTCCAGAACGTGAAGAAGTTGTTATACCTGTTGAAGAACGTCTAATCGTTGAGCTTTACTCGAAATAATCATTAAAAAGGCACTGACGCATGAATAAAATCAAAACATCGCCGCTTCTCCCACAAGAGTTTGTAGTTGAGCAGATTAGCGAAAACGAAGCAAATATAGTTGCTCTCCCGTTTGAAACGGGTTTCGCTGTTTCTCTCGCACATCCACTCCGCCGCTTTTTATTAAGCAGCTCTGTAGGATTTGCACCAGTAGCCATTAAGATTGAGGGCGCACATCATGAGTTTGACTCTGTGCGTGGTATGCTTGAAGATATTTCTGACTTTATCATTAATCTTAAAGGTATTCGTTTTAAACTAAATAATGACGTGAAAGAGACAGAAATTTCTTATAGCTTTGTTGGACCATGTGAGATTAAAGGATCTGATTTAAGTAGTGAAGATGTAGAAGTTGTAACTCCAGATGCGTTTTTAGCAACGCTAAATGAAGATGCAACCCTTAACTTTTCTATTAAAATTCATCAAGGTATCGGTTATGTTCCTAGTGAAGATATTCGTGAAGAGCTTGATGACGGTTATATCGCTCTTGATGCTTACTTTACACCTGTTCGTAAAGCAACCTATAGTATAGAAAATGTTTTAGTTGAAGATAACCCTAATTTTGAAAAAGTTATTATTAATATTGTGACAGATGGGCAGATAACACCTCATGATGCGTTTAAAAATGCATTAGAAGTTATGTATGCACAATTAGCAGTATTTAGTAGCGAAATCAGTATTAAGGTGCCAACTGCAATTGAACGAAATGAAGAGACTCCTGAACTAAAACAGCTAATGTGTCGTATTGATGAGTTAGGTCTTAGTGCACGTAGTTTTAACTGTCTAGATCGTTCAAGTATTAAACATATTGGTGAAATCGTAATGATGAGCCAAAATGATCTGAAAAATGTCAAAAATCTTGGAAAAAAATCTTTTGAAGAGATTGTTCAAAAAGTAGAAGAGTATGGTTTTGCTGTCGGCGCTGAGCTTGAGAGCGATCTTCTTACTACTTTAAAAAAGAAAATAGAAGCTGAATAAGGAAGACTATGAGACATCGTCATGGATACCGTAAACTAGGAAGAACAAGCTCACATCGTGGAGCGTTACTGAAAAATCTTAGTATTGCGTTAATTGAAAATGAGAAAATTGAAACAACTATTTCAAAAGCAAAAGAGTTACGCTCATTTGTAGAAAAATTGATTACAACTGCTAGAAAAGGTGATTCTAATGCTCACCGTGCAGTGTTTGCAGCTCTTCAATGTAAAGAGAGTACTAAAAAATTAGTAAATGAAATTGCACCTAAATATGCAGAGCGTAGTGGGGGATATACTCGTATAACGCGTACACGTATTCGTCGTGGAGACGCTACTACTATGGCATTTATCGAACTCGTTTAGAGTTCAATAAATGCTAATTTTTAACTTTTGACCTTTTTAGGCATCTCTATAACAAAATAATCACCATCTACTTTATGTGTTATCTTATCTTGAGCTACATCAGCCGGTATAGAGTATGATGTAGAAAAATATTGTGAACTGTAAAAATACCCGTTGTCACTTTTTTCTTCATGTTGCATATCCATTTTAACTGAAGCTATATTGTCTTTTATAAGGAAGTTTAACTTTTGTGCTTTTGCCCCATTTAGTTTGATGCGATACACATATTTGTCTTTTAGATCTTCATAAAGTGGCTTTTTTACGTAAAGTTGTGGATTTTTCTTTATCTCATCTTGAATACTTTTATTCTCTTTTTGAAGTTTACTTATCGCCTCTTTATACTCTTTGATTAATTCGTTATTATGTTTGATCTGTTGGTTTACATCAACATCAAATAGTCCAAAAGCGTTTAGTGAACTTGCCAATAAAATTGCACTAATTGCAGAAACAGAAATTAATTTTTTCATTTGTAACTCCTAATATTTTTTTTGTTATATAACTCTGAAAGTTTAAAACCCATTTGTAAATAGCTGTTTAATAAAAAAGAGTTGTTGCATTACTTAGCTAAGTTTTCTTGAATTAGAAGTTTCTCTATCTCATCTGCCGGAAGTGGTTTTGAGTAGAAGTAGCCTTGTATTAAGTCACAACCATTTTCTTTTATAAAATCTCTCTGTTGTATAGTTTCAACACCCTCTGCTATGAGTTTTAGATTTAGACTTTTTCCAAGTGCAATAATCGATTTTGTAATACTCATATCATCCTCATCATCTGGAATATCTCGTACAAAAGATTGATCAATTTTAAGTTTATCAAGAGGCAGCTTTTTCAGATAAGATAGAGATGAATATCCTGTTCCAAAATCATCTATCGCAATCTCAATACCCATTTTATGAATTTTATTGAGTTTCTCTATGGAGCGTTCAGGATTTTTCATCATCTGTCCTTCGGTAACTTCTAATTCCAGCCATTTTGATTTGAAGTCAGCTTCATGAATCGTCTTTTCAAGCTGTTGCAAAAAGTCATCTTGGTTAAGTTGTTTCATTGCTAGATTTAGTGAGAGAATACCCGGATTAAGACCCTGAGCGTACCATTTTGTAAAGTATTGCATAGCTTTTTTCATAACAAATTGATCTATCTCGATAATAAGACCACTCTCTTGTGCGATAGGAATAAAATTTGACGGTGGCACAATTCCAAAAGATGCTCTATCCCATCTTACAAGTGCCTCCATCCCAATAATTTTGTCATTTTTTATATTAAATTGAGGTTGAAAATAGACAACAAACTCTTCTTCTTTAATTGCAGTTCTTAGATTAGATTCCATGACAACATATTCAAAAGCCAAAGTAGTCATATTTGAAGAGTAAAATTGGTAGTTGTTTCTTCCTTCATCTTTTGCTTTGTACATGGCGGCATCGGCATATTTTATCAAATCTGTATCGTTTAGTGCATCATCAGGATAGATACTGATACCGATACTCAACGTTACATAAAGATTATGTGCAGCAATAGCTATCGGCTCTTTCATAACATTGATAATCTTTTCTGATACGGTTGAAGTAGCTTTTGGAGTTTTAAAATTTTTTAGTATAACTGTAAATTCATCACCACCTAGACGTGCTAGTGTGTCATCTTCTCTTAAAACAGATCGAACTCTTTTTGCTACTTCGATTAAGACTTCATCTCCTGCTTGATGCCCAAGAGAATCATTTATTTTTTTAAATTGATCCAAATCTATAAAAAGAAGTGCAAACTGCTCGGTATTTCTATTGGCACTTAGTATAGCCTGTGAGAGTCTGTCTTTGAAGAGAGTTCTGTTTGGTAAACCGGTTAAGGTATCATGGTGTGCTAGGTATTTTAATTTCTCTCTCTGCTCTTGCAACAACAGTTGTGTCTGTTTTTGAGCTGTTATATCTTGAACATACCCAACATAACCATCGATTTCATCTGCATCATTTTTAGAAACGCTAAGAGATATGTCACATGTAATTTTAGAACCATCTTTTTTGTACATATAAGCTTCTATTGTTAAATTACCGTAATTATTTAATAATGAAAATAACTTTTTTAGTTTTATATTATTGTCTTTAGCATAAATTTTTTCTATATTCTCTCCAAGTACCTCCCTGTCTTTATATCCAAACAGTAATCTGCTTCCTCTGTTCCAGCTATTTATCTTTCCATCCATATCTGTCGAGATAACAGAGTCGTGAATATCATTTAAGATTTTTGCCTGTTTTTTCTGCTCATTTTCCAGCTCTACAATATTTGAAATATCCGTATCAAAAATTACAAAACATTTTTGGTTATCATAAGAGAGTGTATGTATGTATGATTGAACATGATACAGGCTAGAGTCTTTTCTTTGATGGATAGTTCTGTTAATAATATATTGTGTCTGCGTTACAAGTTTTCTTAATTTATTTATTTTATCTTCTGTAAGAAAAGGATTTATATCTCTTACATTCATAGTTAAAAACTCTTCAGATGTATAACCCATGGCTTTGACTGCTCCACTGTTTACGTAAACAT
>WFND01000119.1 GCA_015484575.1 Helicobacteraceae bacterium | reverse complement strand
ATTTAAAAGCAGATATAGTCGGTAACTTCTCTATAAAAGATGACAGGGGCAGTTTTTTACTGAAAAATATCTCTGTAGAAAATGATAAGATAGGCAAAATTCTCTCTCACAAAGAGTCTCTGCCTGTTGAGTTTAAACTGCTTGACAATAGCTTTGATATACTGATACCAAAATTTAATTTTTCTCTACTCGCTTTAAAAGAGGGGTGGAGATTAAACATACCCGATATATCACAATTTTCAAAATACTCAACACTTATGCAAGACTTCAACATCACAAAAGGCTCTTTGCATATAGGTAAAACACTAAACAGAAACGACTACTATTTTACAGGTGAAATTGAGTATGCCTACCCTTTTTTGGTAAAAAACAGCACCCCGCAAAGTAGCTATAAATTTTTTGGAAATTTTGACAAAAATAGCACTTCAATCAAAATAAATGACACTTTAAATGTAAAAGTAGATGATAAAATCACCCTTACATGTAAAGATACCGGATTTAATATAAATGCCTTTGCAAACTTTATAAATGATCACAACACATCTGAGTCAAATGAGAGTATGACATTTACTCTCAATGCTCAAAACAGCTTTATATACTTCTCAAAACAGAGAAAAGCCTTAGCCGATACTATTAGTATAAAAGCAAAAGATAGTGACATTTTAGCAACTCTTGTCTATAAAAAAGGCGGTGCTATATTTCAGATGCACATGGGTGAATTTTATCTTTTTGGAAAACATTTTAGTGATGTTTTTATGAATCACTTTTTATCTTTATCGAAATATAGAGGCGGTGATTTCTCTTTTGCGGTAAGAGGCAACATAGATAAATTTAAAGGAGTTGCACGTATAGATAACTCTCGTATTAAAGATTATGTACTGCTAAATAATGTCTTAGCTTTTATAAATACCATACCTTCACTAGCGAGTTTTGCACTTCCTAATTATGCAAAAAACGGAATTATGCTAAAAGAGGCTTATGCAGCATTTGAGTATGAAGATAAAATCATGCACTTTAATGCCGTAAAATTTGACTCTGGAGAGGTTGATATATATGGAAAAGGAGATGCAGATTATCTAAATGACAAGATAAACATCAAGCTCAATCTTAAAACACATTTGGGTAAAAATGTATCAAAATTACCTGTTGTCGGCTACATCTTGGTTGGAGATGACGGCAGTGCCGCAACAGCATTTAATATTACGGGTAGATTAAGCAATCCAACGGTTGATACTGCCCTTGCAAAAGATATAGTTGTTGCACCGTTTAATATCTTAAAACGAACTATTGTCTATCCTTTTCATCTAATCAAAAAACTGATTGATGAAGATAATGCAACCAAAGAGCTAAATCCGACTCAATTTTTTGAGAAGTAAACTATTCATTTCTTAAAACAGTCAGTACATCTACTTCACTGGCTTTTTTCGCAGGATAAAATGATGAAATCAGTACAATAAAAAATGCTCCTACAACAATCATAAAAAAGTCAAACATACTTAAATCTAGCGGTAAGGTAGAAGTTGGATAGACATCTTTTGGTAGAGATACTATATCAAAACTGCTAAGTATCCATAAACCACTAAGTCCCAAAAATACACCCGCCAATATCCCTGCTATACCTACGATAATACCCAAATATAAAAATACCTTTTTTATCTCTTTAGCTGAAGCACCCAAGGAGAGAAGTAGAGCTATCTCACTACGTCGATTCATTACCGTCATCAACAGTGAAGATATTATGTTTATAGAGGCTATCAAGATAATGAGCATTAAAACGATAAAAAGAGATGTTTTTTCAAGCTTAAGGGCTGCAAAAAAGTTCACATTATCCTGCCACCAACCTTTTATGCTTACTGACATAGGAAGATTCTCTTTTATCTTTTTTAAATCTTCTTGAGGATTTAGAGAAAATACATGTATCCCATCATACTGATTAGCAGGAATATGTAATATTCTCTGTAGAGACTCTAAGGTGGTGTAACTGTAGGCTTTATCATAAGCACTCAAACCTGAATCAAATACACCTTTTATCTTAAATCTCTTCATTCGTGGCGTAACACCCAAAGCACCCGGCTCCATCTGGGTAAAGATATATGTCAGCTTTGAGCCTTTAAAAATATTTAACTCTTGAGTAAGACTCTTTCCTGCTAAAACTTCAAATCTACCTATCTGTATGCCTTTAAGTGCTGTATTTAAAACACTATTTACTTTACGTTCATCATCAAAGTTTACACCAAAAAGATAGCCACCCTCCAATCTTCGTCCCGAACGTGCCATTACGGGAGAGGTCACATACGGACTAAAAGAGAGATTTGGAAATTTATCTTCTAAATTCAAGAGAAGATCATCATTTACGCTACCGTAAAATTTAGGAATAATAGTTAGGGGATAGTTCATAACAGTCAGCTTTTTCTTGAACTCATTATCAAATCCATTCATTAAAGCCATAGCTATTATCAGCACCATAACTCCTAGGGTAATACCCAAAAAAGCTAAGAGTGCAGAGAGAAATATAAAAGGCTGTTCATTATCAAATCGTAAAAAACGCTTGACTAGATAAGTTACTATATTCAAGAGGCAAAAGCACCTTTTTTAGGTCCGCTTTTTCCACAACAATTTTTATATTTTTTACCGCTACCACAAGGACAAGGATCATTTCTAGCTATCTTCTTTTCAGCAATGATTGGCTCATGTGTCACCTCTTCACCATGATTTAAAGTCTGTGCAAGTTCTTGCTGACGCTGTTCTAATTCATACTGTTTTGCCAATCTCTCAATCTCCTCTTCAGGAGATTCCATATTAAACTGTATGATATGAAGTGTTTTTATTGTCTCATATTTTATAGTCTCTACCAACTCTGTAAATAGATTAAAACTCTCTTTTTTATACTCTACGAGAGGGTCTTTTTGATTATATGCACGAAGACGGATACCTGTTTTCATGTTGTCCATGGCATATAGATGCTCACGCCAAGCCGTATCTAAAGTCTTGAGATAGAGTTCACGCTCTATATTGCCACGCATCTCATCATCTACAACACTCATCTTTTCATCATAAGAAGCTTTTAAAACAGCTAAAACATCTTCGCTTAACTCATCATACTCTTTTGTCGATAGAGGCTCTACGTCTAAAGAGAAGTTCATACCCTCTTTTAAAATGCCGTTAAGCTTTTCTAAATCAAAATCTTCTCTAGCAACACCATCTAAAATGCCGCACTCCATGAAAATAGAATCAAGATACTCTCTGCGTATCTCATCAACTTTGGCACCTATATCAAACTCTGGATTTAGTAGTTCATTTCTAAATTTATAGACTATTTTACGCTGTTCATTTGCAACATCATCATACTCCACAATATTTTTACGCCCTTCATAGTGCATCTCTTCAACTTTTTTCTGAGCTTTTTCTACTGCACGAGTTACCATTTTTGACTCTATAAATTCACCATCTTCAACACCGAGACGTTCCATAATACTTTTAATCTTATCTGAGCCAAATATACGAAGAAGATTGTCTTCCAATGATAGATAAAACTGAGTTATACCCGGATCTCCTTGACGACCTGAACGACCACGAAGCTGGTTGTCGATACGTCTGTTTTCATGACGTTCAGTACCCAATATATACAATCCGCCCAAAGCTTTTATCTCATCATCAACTTTAATATCAACACCACGACCTGCCATATTTGTTGCAATAGTTATAGCACCTTTTGCTCCGGCATGTTTAATGATTTCACCCTCTTGCTCATGATTCTTAGCATTTAAAACCGTATGTGGTATCTTCTCTTTTTTCAATATACCGTGCAGTAACTCTGATTTTTCGATAGATGCAGTACCGATAAGCACCGGTTGTCCGGTTTTCATCAGCCCTTTTATGGTATTTAATACAGCATCAAACTTTTCCGCTTCTGTTTTATATATAAGGTCATTTAAATCTTTACGGATAACCGGAACATTTGTAGGTATAGAGATAGCATCAAGAGAGTATATTTGAGCAAATTCTGTTGCTTCAGTCTGTGCCGTACCTGTCATACCTGCAAGTTTGTCATACATTCTAAAATAGTTTTGAAATGTAATATCTGCAAGTGTTTGCGACTCCTCTTTAATCTCTACTCGCTCTTTTGCTTCCAATGCCTGATGCAGACCCTCAGAGAAACGGCGACCCTCACTAAGACGACCGGTAAACTCATCAACTATAATAATCTCTCCATCTTTTACAACATAATCAACATCTACTTCAAATAGATAGTTGGCTTTTAGGGCTTGATCTAGGTGATGTGAAAGTTTTGAGTTTTCTATGCTGTATAGATTATCTACACCAAAAAGCTCTTCTGCTTTTGGTACACCCTCTTCCGTCATCAGTACCAAGCGATCTTTTTCATCTACGCTAAAGTGCTTGTCTTTCTCTAAAGCTCTAGCCACTTCATCTGCTCTTATATAATCAGCCAAACTACGCTCAACGGGACCAGAGATAATCAGGGGAGTTCTAGCTTCATCAATCAAAATAGAGTCAACTTCATCAACTATAACAAAAGCATGTTCACGCTGAACCATCTGATCTAGCGAATAGTTCATATTGTCTCTTAAGTAGTCAAATCCGAACTCATTATTTGTACCGTATGTTATGTCTGCTTGATAATGTTTTTTCTTCTCTACCGGGTCATGCATACCCTCAAGTATAATTCCTGTGCTATAGCCGAGAAATTCATACAAAACTCCCATCTCTCTACCGTCACGAGAAGCAAGATAGTCATTTACCGTGACTAAATGCACACCTTTGCCATTCATGGCATTTAGAGCTATAGGCAGTGTTGCGACAAGTGTTTTACCCTCACCTGTTTTCATCTCTGCGATACGACCTTCATGAAGCACCATGCCACCAATGAGTTGCACATCAAAGTGACGCATACCGAGTACACGTTTACTAGCTTCACGTGTGATAGCAAACGAATCATATAAAACATCTTCAAGAGTAGCTTCACCTGATTGAACTCTCTGTTTTAAGGTATTAAAACTCTCTTTTAGTTCATCATCACTCATAGGCTCATATTTTGCCTCAAGAGAGTTTATCTTAATAACGCCTTTTTTATATTTTTTCAGTTCTCTATCGTTTTGTGTTCCAAATATTTTTCCAAAAGCAGCTTGAATCATCTATAACCTTATAATCAAATGGTTGCGATTATAGCACTACATATATATTGAATTGCTAAAATTTAAGTAATATAGCTATAATATCACCAAAAAAGCGATAATAATGAAAAAATTTCAGTATGATACATGTGTAATAGGTTGTGGACCTGCCGGTTTTGCTGCTGCGATGCGTTCTTATGATTTTGATAACCATGTCTGCATTATCGAGGGCAATCAAGTAGGCGGTGCGGGTATTCATGATGGAGCATTAAGCTCAAAGTCTATGTGGGAACTCTCTAAAGATTATGCTATGGCTAGACGTACCGATAGAGGTTATAGTGCATCGGCTCTTAGCGTGGATTACGAACAGGTACGTGATACGGTTTTTCAAGCCGTAAGAGATAAACAGTATCAGATACTCTCTCAGATAGAGACCTTTTCAAAAAAAGATAATACATCCAGAAGTCTTACACTCATCTACGGTTGGGGAAAATTTTTAAGTAACAAGAGCATTTTAGTGACAAAAAAAGATGGTGAAGTTATACAGATAGATGCAAAAAATTTTATTATTGCTACAGGCTCTCATCCAAGAAAACATCCTACTTTAGAGATTGACGGTGAGCGTATTATCACATCTGATCATATCTTGAAATTAAAAGCATTTCCTAGACGTATGCTTATTATCGGTGCCGGTGTAGTTGGATGTGAATTTGCAACGATATTTGCAGAATTTGCACAGACAAAAGTCCATCTTCTTGATTCTCAAGATCGTGTTATCCCTTTTGAAGATGATGATATTAGTGATTTTGCCGGTAAAATGTTAGAAGATATTGGTGTAAATATACATCACAAAGCCAGTCTGCGTGGCATTGAAAAATATGATACTCATATTGATGTTATTTTAGAGTACAAAGATGGACACACCGAGGTTATTGCGGTTGATACCATCTTAATATCTATCGGTCGTGTACCGACACTAAAAAAACTTGGACTTGAAGAGATAGGCATCGAGATAACGCAACGCGGTTTAGTAAAAGTTGATGATAACTGCATGGTGTGTGACAATATATTTGCTGCCGGAGATATATCAGGCAATGCGGCTTTGGTTAATGTTGCAGAGATGGAGGGACGTTTCGCGGCTAAAGCCATAGAGTCTAAAACACCACACTCTCTTAGATACCGTAATATGTCAACCATTATGTTTTTTAATCCGGAAATCTCTCTTATAGGACGAAGTGAAAAAGATTGTCAAGCTGAAAAAAGAGCGTATAAAGTTATATTTTACAGACATGAGTTAATATCTCGTGCTATCGCCATGAGAGAGACAGAGGGTTTTTTCAAGATAATAGTAAGTGATGAGGATAATCCAAAAATCCTTGGTATGCGTGCGGCAGGACCACAAGCAGCCGCTTCTGTTATGTATGTTGCAACGCTTATGGATCAGAGAATGCACTTAGAAGATATTATGAAAACCGTCCATCCTCATCCAAGTTTCACAGAGGGCATTCAAGAGTGTCTTCGTATTTTACATGGAAAATCTATCTTTAAACCAGAAGCTTTCCCTCAATATATAAGCTTTAAAACATGGAGACCGCAATGAGATATATATTGATATTATTATTTACATGTAAGCTTATTTTAGCATTTCCAATAGAACTTAACAGTATCTCGTCAGATTTTACACAGAGCATAATAGATGATCATAATAAATCTATCACATATATAGGAAAACTGTGGGCTAAAAGACCTTCTATGGCTCACTGGAGCTATAAAAAACCTGTACAAAAAGAGATCTATATGAACTACTCAAAAGTTACAATTATAGAGCCTGATTTAGAACAAGTTATACAAAAAGAGATGAGAAACGGTATAGACCTCATAAAAATTTTAGCCAACTCCAAAGAGATAAGCAAAGAGCATTATTTAGCTAGATACGGCGAGAAGGAGTATCATATATACCTTGATGATAAAAGGCTAAAATCTTTACACTACAGAGATGATTTTGACAATAAAACAGTCATTAATTTTACAAATGTAATACAAAACAGCGATATTAACGACTCATTTTTTGAGGTTGTGATTCCTAAAGATTATGACCTGATAAATTAAGGGCATCTCTAAAGTTTTAAACCAAGTATATTTTCAATACCCTCTTTCTCAATCATAGCCTGAAACTTAATAGCAACACTCTCTTTTGCTATTTCGTAACCTTGTGTGGACTGCCCTATTATATTTATCTTATTACTTCCTATTATAGAGCCTCTATAATCTTTTACATTTATAGCTATCGCACTACGAGCCAAATCAAAACCGTAAGCTTTTGCTTTTTGTATCTTATTTGTAACTGTAATAGTAAAATGAGATGAACCTTTAGCATCTTTTATCTGATATTTTTTTTGAGCCAAACCGTCTCGTATAGGGTCTTTTAAATTTCTAGCGTCACTATTTGTCTTTATACTAAAAGATATACTATTTAAAAGCTGTTCATATTTGCGTTGTACTTTTTGCAGTTTATCTAAGTATTTATCAGGGTTAAATCTGCTCTCAAGAGAACTTAGTACAGTCAGCGTGTCCGGTACATCAGCCACACTCTCTTTTGCTTTTTTATAGTATCTCATCTGTTTTATTGCATTTAGTTTTTGTATATCTTTAGAGCGTTTATCTATAAAAGAGAATTTTTGCTCCATCTCTTTTTTTAAAGAGCTGTATATTTTTCTTTTATCTGATTTGACCAAAACTCTATAGTCTTTAAAACCAAACTCCTCTGCTTTTACAACTTCATAATTACTGATTCTTATCTTTTTAACTTCACTGTTAATCTCGTTTGATACTGTTTTTTGATAATTTTCTACACTTCCTTGATTTTCAACACTTTTGGAGTGATACTTTGACTCTATAGATACACTCAAAGTTGAAACCATCATGCTCAAAGCGTTATCAATTGCCTCTTTTTTTGTATATCCCTGCCCTACTTCATACAAAGTGTTTGAATCACTAAGTGGAGGATTATCGTACCAAGTAGGAGCTTTTTTCTCTACTACCACAACACGTTTTTGAGCACCACAGGCACTAAAAAGCAGTAAAGTTAAGATTAATATTGTTATCTTTTTTATCATTATCTTGCCATCTGTTCTTGAGATTTTTTACGCTTTATTATAGCCGATTTTATACGTTTTACTGCCGCATTTATCTCATCAACAGGTTCAACCATAAGATTGTCGGCTACACCATAGAAATTTTGTGCTTCTACATATTTTCCCTGTGCCTCTTTTATAACTCCAAGATTGTAAAAAGGTACATAACTCTGTTTTCCTGTAGAGTTTATAAGCTCAATAAGAAGTTTTTCAGCCTTATCATTACGCCCCTGTTCTATATATACCAAAGAGTTTTTTAGTAGTGATTTTTGTCTATCGTTATAATCCAAATCCGGATCTTCTAAGAGCGTAACTTCAAAATGACGATAGTGAGGTGTCAATTTATACGCAAATCTCTTAGCTATATTTAGAGCAAGTTGCTGTGCACCCATCTCACGAGAAGGCATAGCTCGAGAGTCATCTTGACAGTGTGCCCACTCTATATTTTTAGATAAAGTATCTGCATATATAATGTCACCTTTGGTAATATCAACCATACGAAGTTGAGCAGATAGACCGACAACACGCTTTGTACATAGAACATTATAGGTATATGTATTTTTACATTTACTGTCAGCACATTTTATTCTTGTTTCATAATAGTTTGTATCTTGCATACTCACATCTCCAACATCACCCGATATAAGAGCTTGAGCACCCATTAATCGTCCAACCTGTACTGCTGTTGAAGTATCCATAAGTCCACTATTTTGTACCTTTTGTTCAGCAATTATCTTATTTAAATCACTTCTACTCATTAAAGTGAAAAAGTTTTTATTATCTAGCTTCTGCTTTGCTAAAATAGACTCTATCTTGCTAGAGAGTCCAACTCTGTCATTTTTAAATGATGTAACAGCTATAAGCTTGGTGTTTGCAGCACGATCCACTTCTGCCGGCTCTAAAGCTTTCATCCTTACTTTTTGAGCACAACCGCTAAAAATAACCAAAATAATAGATAACGAGACGATATAACGCATAATTAAATCCTTAGAGGAGTATTATTTTTTATTGTATTGTATCTATTATTTAAAATAGCTTTACATGTAAGAAAATGGAATATTCATATATTTTTTAATAATTTTAAGTCCATTAATGCTACAATAATTCAGTTTTATTTTAAAAGGAGATCTTACAACATGAGTAAACCAAGCCCTGATGAAGTTTATAAGATGATGCAAGATGCCATAGGTGAAGATAATATGTCAGGTGCTATGAAAAAAGCATATAAGACAGCACCTTCTCTGTTGGTTGATCATGGAATAAGTTGCGAACAAAGTATTAAAAGTGAAGACAATCCTTTTGATATGAAAACTTCGGTTTTAATCTTTTTAACAGCCTCTTTATCTCTTAAAGATGACGCTTGTACAAGTGCATTTGCACAACTTTGCGATGACGTAGGTATAAGTAATGAAGAGTTAATATCTTTAATACGCATAGTAAAACATGCCGCTTCTAGTGGAGTGATAGGTTCAAGTGAAGTACTGCTTGATTTTATGAGTAAGCGTTCAAACAGCACAAGTGCTTGATTATCTCTTATATTTTATATTTACGCTTGGAGTATCTACTCTTTTTGGCATAATCGGATTAGGATCATCACTGATTTTAATTCCTTTTTTGACACTTATGGGAATAGACTTTAATTTTGCTAAAGCAGTCGGTCTTTTTGTAAATGGCATCACTACCGTTTCGATGACACTGCACAATATAAAAAATAAGATGTTTAGCATAAAAAGTATCTTTTTTCTGATATTAATTGCCTCTTTATCCTCTTTATCGGGTGCATATAGCAGTAGATATATCACAGAAGATGTTGTTAAAATACTTCTAGTGCTATTTATTTTTATAAGTGTAATTTTACTATTTATAGG
>WFND01000118.1 GCA_015484575.1 Helicobacteraceae bacterium | reverse complement strand
CTCTTTATATAGTTTTAGTCCCAAAAAAATCCAGATGAAATGAGTAGGTTGGACTTTTCTTGATGAAGTATGATAACATAAAAAAGCCTTAAAACCACCTAATATGTGGCAACTCGGGCGATTTGAATCAATTTGATAAAATATAAAAAAGGATGCAAATGGAGTGTGAATCTCTCTAGCACTCTTTTTCAGAAAACCTCAATAAATAGGGATAAAATGGAGTAGTTTTTATCTTTACTTTTAGGTAAGTCCCACACAAGTCCAAATGATTTGATACGATTTGACAAGGCTTATATGCTATAATTTGGAATTATGTAAGATATACAAAGGAGTGAGTGTGAATCGTGATTATATTTTAAATCTGTTAGTACAATATAAACAGAATAATCTCGATAAGTATGGTATTGAGAATATAGGTATATTTGGATCAGTTGCTCGTGGTGAGGCAACAGAATCAAGCGATGTTGATATTTGCATAAAAACAAAAACTCCTGATATGTTTATGCTTGTGCACATTAAAGAAGAGCTTCAAAATCTTTTTCATAGAAGTGTAGATATAGTAAGACTGAGAAAAAGAATGAATCCTTATCTTAAGAAGAGAATAGATCAAGAAGCTATATATGTATGATAAAACACTTACTCGTGAATTACTTGGACAGGTCTTAGATGCTACCAATATTGTCCTCATATAAATTTTGGATTGATAAATCTAAATAACTAGAAGATATAGTGATTAACAGTACTATTACTCTATTTAGGTACAAGGTTTAGTGAAGTTGCAAGTCCCTGTTTATTGTTAGCATCGGCATATCTGATTAAGAATATTTTATCAATAACTTTGTCATTTTTGGATACAATCTTTTTATAAAAGATACTTGCTTTATTGGTAGGAATACGTTTTAAAAGTGTCTTCATAGGTGGCTCTTTGAATGATTTGAGTCCTAAAAAAGTCTAAAATAGTATGATTGAATTGGACTTTTTTTGAAGAAGTATGATAGTACATAAAACTCCTGAAGTTCCCTAAAATATGGAAATTTAGGAAGTTTGAAACGATTTGATAAAATATAAAAAAGGATGTAAATGGAGTGCGAATTTCCAACAGTAAATAGTAATAAACAAGAGATAAAAGAGATATTTGATTCAGTAAAAACTATTGCAGTTTTGGGTTTGTCGCCAGATGCTAGTAAAGATAGCCATAAGGTAGCAAAATATTTAAAAGAAGTTGGTTATAAAATAGTTCCGGTATATCCAAAAGAGGATGAGATTTTAGGAGAAAAAGTGTATCGCTCTTTAGCAGATATTCCCGATAAAGTTGATATGGTTAATATCTTTAGAAAACCTGCAGCACTAGATCCTATTGCTGATGCGTGTATTGAGCGGGGTGATGTAAAAGTATTTTGGTCTCAAAAAGGTATAGTAAATAACGAAGCGGCCATGAAGGCAGAAAATGCAGGTATGAAAGTTGTTCAAAATCACTGCTCCATGGTGGAACACCGTTCGCTATAATGATAACACTAGAGATAATAAAACAGGCAAAAGAGCGTATCGGTTCAGTTATCTATGATACACCTTTTTCTTACGCACCATTTTTAAGCGTTATAAGTGAAAGTGAAGTTTATCTAAAAAAAGAGAATCTTCAAGCAACAGGGGCTTTTAAGCTTCGTGGTGCTTTTAACCGTATAGCTTCATTGAATGATGAAGAAAAAGCGTGTGGAGTAGTTGCGGCAAGTGCCGGTAATCATGCTCAAGGAGTCGCTTATTCTGCTTCACATTTTGGTATAAAAGCGGTTATAGTTATGCCAGAATCAACACCTTTAACCAAGGTAGATGGTGTAAGATATTATGGTGCGGAAGTTATTTTGCACGGTAGCAGTTATGATGATGCTTACGCTTTTGCAAAATCTTATGAAGCTGAACACAATATGGTTTTTGTCCATCCGTTTGAAGACGATGAAGTTATCGCAGGGCAGGGTACTATAGCACTAGATATACTTGAGTGTGCCGATGATTTAGATGCTGTGATTGTGCCGGTTGGTGGAGGTGGGCTAATCTCTGGCATAGCTTTGGCTATAAAAGAGATTAATCCAGCTATTAAAGTTATCGGTGTTAGTGCTTCCGGTGCTCCTGCTTTGAAAAACTCTTACGACTTAAAAAAAGTCATAGACACAACCTCTGTAAGAACCATAGCAGATGGAATAGCTGTCAGAGATACTTCACCTAAAACTCTAAAATATATCTTAAAAAATGTAGATGAGTTTATAAGTGTAGATGATGAAGAGATAGCTAGTGCAATCTTGTTTTTACTAGAAAAGCAGAAGCTTGTTGTTGAAGGTGCAGGAGCAGTTGGAGTTGCAGCTCTTATGCACAATAAGCTAGAACACCTAAAGGGTAAAAAAGTAGCAGTAGTTCTTAGCGGTGGAAATGTTGATGTTACCCTTCTTTCGGTGATTATTGAAAAAGGTATGATTAAATCACATCGCAAGATGAAACTTGTCGTAACACTTATAGATAAACCCGGCTCATTGATGCAACTTACAGAGATTTTAAGAGATTTAAGTGCTAATATTGTCCATATTGCGTATGATAGAACATCTACAGATTTAGATTATGGAGATGCAAATGTTACTATTCATCTTGAAACCAAAGGCAAAGAACACCAAAATGAGATACGTTCAGTTTTACAAACTCATGGCTATTTAAGTAGTGAGTACCGTTAATGAAAACAGTTAAATCATTCAACATAAAACAGCCTGTTTTGCTTATAAAAGTGCTAAATAATGGAGTTTTAGCAGTTATAGATGCTCATACTACTTTGCGTCTAATAGATACAAAAAAGTATAAAATTGTTGGAGGATTTAAGACAAATATAGTACATGAGAGATTTTTGGGAAATCATGTAGATATAGCTTCTGGTGGCGGTGTGTGTGCTTCTATCATTCCTCAGACAAATCAAGCAGCACTGTTTTCTGTGGCAAAAAAAGGACTTTTATATAAAGTCGGAAGACATCAAGGAGAGATAGAGAGTTTATGTATCGACCCAAATGGGCGTTACTTTGTAACCGGTGGACAAGATGGTAAAACATTTGCATGGTCACTTAAAACAGCACGTCTCGCTTTTACGCTTCCTCCGCACTCTGATTATGTAACAGCAGTAGCATTTAATCAAAATGGTCAGTGGTTGGCAACCGGTAGTTTTGATAAAACCATAACGGTATTAAATATAGCAACGATGAAAAAACCTCTAAAACTTAGAGCCCACTCTAGTGCTGTTATTAAGCTTCTCTTTTTACCATCTTTCCGTCTGTTATCTATTGACAAAGAGGGTGGATTAATTATCTGGGATATTAAAAAAGGTAAAAATTTAAAGAGAATG
>WFND01000117.1 GCA_015484575.1 Helicobacteraceae bacterium | reverse complement strand
GCTGTTCTCTACCGTAACTACCTAGTGCGATAAGAGCTATGGGGATGGAATTTCTCATAGGTATATAGTTTCCAAAACTGCGACGCAGTACTGTTTTGTACATATTAATAATGATTTTATCAAGAGCTTTGGTATGTTTGACTAAAAAATCTTTCCCTTGATTACTCTCAAAAATATCTTTTAAAGATGACTCATACTCTTGTATGTCTTGTTTAAAAAGCTTAGATATTTCAAAATCGGATGCTTTTTTTTCTATTAAATCTTCTATCTCTTCTTCTAGTTTCATAAGGCAGATTATACTATAGAGTCCTTTATTTTAAAGCTTCTAATATATAATACGTTTTTTATCTAGGAGTACCTTGCCTTTATCTCGACTTAACTCTGAACAACTTAGTGCCGCAACTGCTAAAGAGGGTCAAAATCTCATTATAGCTTCTGCCGGAACGGGAAAAACATCTACCATTGTAGGAAGGATAGGGCATCTTTTATCAAAAGGTGTCAAAGCAGAAGAGATTTTGCTTTTAACATTTACAAATAAAGCTGCCCAAGAGATGCTTGGGCGTATTGCTGTGTATTTTGGAAAAGATTTAGCATCTAAAATTGATGCAGGAACATTTCATGCAGTTAGCTACAGATGGTTAAAAAGAGAGAATGGAAAAGTTGTTTTAAAACAGCCAAGAGAGTTAAAAACACTCTTTCGCAGTGTGTATGAGAAACGTTCATTTTTGCACATAGAGCACGACACTCCTGCTTATGGAGCCAACTATCTTTATGATCAATACTCATTTTTTCAAAATACGGAGTTAGAGCATAATTTTGAAGATTGGATTATAAATAAGCAAAATGATCATGAGCCTTATGCTATGATTTATGCAGATATAGTGGATGAATTTGAGCTGTTAAAAGGCGAATATGGATTTTTAAATTTCAATGATCTTCTATTGCAGATGCGTGATTTGGCAATGAATATGGAGCTAGGCTACAGAGAGGTACTAGTTGATGAGTATCAAGACACTAACGCTCTTCAAGGTACATTAATAGATGCTATGAAACCGCCTTCTCTATTTTGTGTAGGTGATTATGACCAGAGTATTTATGCTTTTAACGGTGCAGATATAAGTATTATTGGGTCTTTTACAAAAAAATACCCAGATGCAAAAATACATAATCTTGTAAAAAACTATCGCTCTAGTATTCCAATTTTATCACTTGCAAACAGGGTAATAGCATACAATGAACGTATCTATCCTAAAACATTACAAGTGACAAGAACAGGTGAAGCACAAAGTCCAAAATTATTGGTATATGAAGAACTTTTTGATCAATATCATGCTATTGCTCATCTTATAGCTTCATCAAATACCACGCATAATGAGATAGCAGTAATTTTTCGCAATAACTCCTCAGCAGACGGTATAGAGGCTGCACTTCGTGAGTTAAATATAGCCTGTCGAAGAAGAGGAGGGGTGAGCTTTTTTGATGCAAAAGAGATTAAAGCTGTTTTGGATATATATACTTTATTGGTAAATGAGAGTGATATGATGTCTTTTATTCATCTTTTTGAATATGCCAAAGGTATTGGAAGTGCGGTTGCCAAAGAGCTTTTTATCGCTCTACAAAACTTGGGTGAAGGCTCTGTATATAAGGGTTTGTACCAACCAAATAAGAAGATTGTAAATCCTTTTGAAAAACGAAAATTAAATCATCAGTTAGGACTTTTTGATGACTTTGCGGAGTTAGGTTCAGCGGGTCGTTTCGCTATGTTAGGTATCGAAAAAACTTTTTTAAAAAATGCTATTTTAAAACATCCAAAATTGACTCATGACGGTGCTGAATATCTTTTTAATTTTTATCAGATTTTTAGAGAATTGAAAAATATAAAACAGCCAAAAAATGTTGTTGAAAAGATAGTCTCCTCAACATTTTATAAAAATATTATAGATCAATTAGCATCAAAACGTGCCCAATTGGAAAATGGCACTATAGATGCTCAGCAAAAAGAGGCATCATTGGAGAAGATTGCTAGAAAAAACAGTGTTTTAACGGAGTTATCAAAACCATACAGAGAGCATGAACGTTTTTTAAATGCAATGATTTTAGGTTCACAGGATTTAACTCAAGGTGAAGGGGTTAATCTATTAAGTATTCATGCCTCAAAAGGTTTAGAGTATGAAGAGGTTTATGTAATTGATTTGATGGATGGACGCTTTCCAAATAGAAAACTTATGCAAAGAGGTGGGAGTTTAGATGAAGAGAGAAGACTCTTTTATGTAGCTGTAACTCGTGCGAAAGATATACTTAATCTATCTTTTGCAAAATTTGATAAGATAAAAAAGAGTGATTTTATGCCATCTCAATTTTTATATGAAGCCGGTATGCTCAAAAAAGATGAGATATACACAATGCTAGTTGAGAAAGAGGCAGATAAAGAGTAGCATAAGCAACTCTTTACATGTAAGCCTTTTTTTAACGGCGACCTTGAACTGCGTTACCCATATCCCACATAGGCAAGAAGATACCAAGTGCAAGTAAAATAACCATACCTGCAATCATAAACAGCATGATAGGTTCAACAGCTTCTGATAGACCATCTATAATCGCATCAAATCTCATTTTATAATAATCATTTACTTTATCAAGCATGGCATCTAGCTGTCCACTTGATTCACCGGCAGATACCATCTGTATAATCATATTTTCAAATAGACCTGTATCTGCTAAACCATCATTTAATGTTCCACCTTTCTCAACAGTCCCTCTTACATTTAAGAGTTTCTCTTTAAGCGGGAGGTTGTCAATCATCGCTATTGATGTCTCTAACGCTTCTGCTATAGGGATACCGGCACGAACAAGTTCGGAAAATACTAATGTAAAACGGTTAAGTGTAGCAAAAAGAATGATATTTCCTATTAGATACATTTTAAGTAAAAACTGATGCCACTTGTAACGAATCTGTTGATTATGATTTATAAGATACCTAAAGGTAAAAAAACTTATAGCCAAACCTGCTATAACGTATAGTCCGTAAGTATTAAACAGATGTTCTAAAAAGAGCAAAATCTTTGTAGGCAGAGGTAATTCGGCGTGTAACTGTTCAAATATAGCTTTAAATTGTGGAACAACATAAGATATTAGTATCGTAAAAGCAACTGCCATCGCTATCATTACATTTCTTGGATAAGCCATAGCTTTTTTAAATTTTATAAAGTTTCGGCGTATCTCTTCAAGCATGTCCGCTAGTTTATGAAGAGATTCAGACATGTTACCTGTTTTCTCTCCAAGTTCTACCATAGCTAAAGTTAGATTTCCCAATTCATATCTAAAGTTTTCCATAGATTGAGACATACTTAAACCAGAATTTATATCTTCAGCAATAGTGCTTAAGATATTGTTTAGAGTTTTGTCATTGGTTGCTTCAGCTATCTCTTTTAAAGAATCATGCACAGATATACCGGCGTTTGCCATAACTGCCAACTGACGAACTGCGGCAATCAAAGAGTCTTGCTTTAGTTTCTTTTTTCTAAGATTATTGAGCAGATTTTCTTTAAAACGGTTTATCTGATCTTCTAAAGGAGGAGAAGATTCAATAATTTTCAAAATATAACCGGAAAATTTAATTTTAGCTATATAGTGAGCCTCTTTTTTACTCTCAGCGTAGAGTCCATGTGTTGTTTTTTTGCCTTTTGCAAAGATGGTTGCTTCAAAGTATTTCATACTTTTGCCACCCTTAATATCTCATCTATTGTTGTTACACCATCAATAGCTTTTTGCATACCATTTGTAAACATATCTACAAAACCTTCTTTTCTAGCTTGGTCAATTATATCCTCTTTTGAACCACCTTTGGCAATAATGCTTGAAATCTCTTCTGAAATAGGAAGCACCTCACTAATCATTTCACGTCCCATATACCCGCTGCCGTTGCACTCTCGGCAACCTGTTCCTTCGTAAAATACTGTATTTTGAGGAATATATTTTTTGTAAGAATCTAGTAGATTTTTCGGGACATTTGCCTCATGTTTGCAGTGTTTACATATTTTTCTTACAAGACGCTGTGCTTGAACCGCAACTAAGGCTCCGCTTATAAGATAAGATTCTATTCCCATATCAACCATTCTTGGAATAGAGCTAACGGCATCATTTGTGTGTAGAGTTGAGATAACAAGGTGACCGGTCAATGCCGCTTTGATAGCTATCTCAAGAGTCTCTTGGTCGCGAATTTCCCCAATCATAATTTTATCAGGGTCTTGACGCAAAATAGAGCGTAAAGCGTCAGCAAAAGATAGACCGACTTTGGCATTTACTTGAACTTGCTGAATTAAGTTCATTCTATACTCAACAGGATCTTCAACGGTAATTACCTTCTCTTCGACAGATCGTAGCTCATTAAGTGCACCATATAAGGTTGTTGTTTTACCACTACCGGTAGGTCCGGTAACCAATAAAATTCCAAATGGAGCTTTTAATGCAGTATGAATTTTTTTATAACTTTCAATATCCATTCCCGCTTCATCAAGTTTTACTAAGGCTTTTGTTTTATCCAAAATACGCATAACAATTGATTCACCGTAGAGTATAGGCAGAGTTGAGATACGAAAATCAAATTCAGACTCTTTTACGGTTGCTGAAAAACGACCATCTTGTGGCTTTCTCTTCTCTGCTATATCAAGATTTGCTAAAAGTTTCATACGTGATGCTAGTGGAGGATATATATCTTTATCAAATATAAAAATCTCTGCTAACTTACCATCTACACGTCCACGAACAACGCAGTTTTTTTCGGTAGGCTCTATGTGAATATCACTTGCACGTCCTGTTATACATGCCTTTAGTATTACATCAATTAGTTGTAAAATTGAAGAAGCCTCTTGTTGGTCTTCAAGACTTCCAATTGTATTTAACTCCGTGCGTATATTTGTGACTAACTCTTTAACACTATCTTTTAACTCTAGTTTAAAAAGATATGCTTGAATCTGTTTTGATGTTGAAGTGGCAACTTTAAGTATTTTTCTAGGAAATAGTCTCTGAATAGACTCTTGTGCTTCTATGTTTAGTGGGTCAGAAAAGACAACGGTTACATTCATATCATCTTGTGAAATAGGGAGTGCATTATATTTTTTTAGTTGATTTATAGAGACACGTTCTGCTAAACGGTAATCCATATCTACAGAATCAAGATCGATAAACTGTATCTCCATAACTTGAGCAAGATACTCTAAAACAGAACCTTCATCAAGAAAGTGGTAATGTTCCAATATGGTAAGATTGTATTTTCCCAAACGTATCTGTTCTACAACAAATCGCTTTACAAAATTAACAGAAACTGCACCTATTTTTGTTAGTGTTTCTAATAAAGTGTCATCAGAAACTCCACGAGATGTTAATCGTTCTATCTGTTGCTGGGTAATATGGTTCTTCTCAACTAAATCAACTGTAACTCTATCCATATCTTATCTCCCTTACCAATATAAATGACGTTTATACAGTATTTTATCATGAAAAACTTCAATTACCATCTTTTTAATATTTGGATGTGTTTCAATATATAGTTTATAGGTAATACTTTTATTAGAATCATCCGTATATAAAAAGAGATTTTTATTTTTGTTTGTATAATCATTTGAATAATAGTTGAAAACTTTTGATAAAACATGTTCAGTAGTCGGTAGATTTAAAGAACTAATATCATAGTTGTCAATTAAAGCGTGGTAAAGAAGTTTTTTTTGCATTAGGATAATAGAGAAATATGCAGCATTTGAACGAGCCTCTTTTGTATATTTAAGTGCTGATATAGGTACGGCTAGTCTATCTATGTAATCAGCTTTTAAACATGAAAAAGCATATAAAGATATAAATGCCTCATCTTTTGTAAATTGTAGATAATTGCTCATACCTAATCGACAGGCTTCTTTATACTTTTTACTCTTATACAGATTATATATCTCAGTTTTTGCATCTGCATAGAGTGAAAAGTTAATAAGTGCTAAAAATAGTAAAAATTTTATCACAGTGTTCCCTCTTTAATCTGCTGAAGTATCATCTGAGCTTTTATCGAATGAGATTTTGATATAAACTTATTCAATAAATCTATAGCTTTATCTTTTTCGTCAATATTATTTAGAGATTTTGCTGCAATCAACCAGCTATCTTCATTTTCAGAGTCTATCTCATTTGTTATTAGAGCGTAATTATATGCCTCTTTATATCTTCCTAAAGCGTAATATCTTTTTGCAATAAAGAGACTTAAAGCAGGACTTTTGTTAGCTTTAAATCGTTTAATTACATCGTTAATATCTGCCTCTTTCTCCTGTATATTTATAAAAACTTTTGATTCAGGAACTTTCTCTTCAGTTAAAATTATAGGCTCTTCAATAATTTCAGTTTTTTTCTCAATTTTATCTTTAACCGGTTTTTTTAGTTTATATTCTTCTTTAGGAGTGT